>CAMNMO010000013.1 GCA_946544695.1 uncultured Ruminococcus sp.
CGACATAATCAAAGCTGCCGTCATCAGCTTCAACACTGACACCATCTGCGATATCAGCAGACGGCTTTGTACAGACCTTCCCGCCGACCTTTACGCAGCCTGCCTTTATCATAGCCTTAGCACGTTCACGGCTTCTGGCAAGACCATTTTCTGTAAGGTAAAGATCAAGTCTCATCTTTAAGTTTTTCCTCCACCGTCGCAGCTATCTTTTCGGCTGACAATCCAAGCTTATCAAGCAGAGAATCAGTCTCTCCGTGTGTAACAAAACCGTTTATGCAGAACGTATACACGTTCCCACATTCAGCAGCCAGCTTCTGTGACAGCGAACCCTCGGAATATGCTTCTTCAAAGAAGAAAACTTTGTCATAACCTCTGACAGTATCCAGTAGTTCTGCTGTAAAGGGATATACCTTTACAAGTTTTATTGTGTCACAGATGATGTCTTTTTCGCTGAGAGTATCTGCAGCTTTTCTGACATTATCATAAAGTCTGCCATAGGTCATTATAAGCGTTTTGCTGCCGTTTTCCCTACATACAAAAGCACCGGAAGAACTGTCAAGCATGTTACTTGACACATCTCTGCCTCTCGGATAACGTACAACTGCGATGCCTTTGTCTTTGAGAACAGCTTTTTTTAGACAGACTCTCAGTTCCTCATAGCCTGAAGGCGAATAGATAGTCACACCCGGTATGGTCGTGAGGAAGGATATGTCAAATATACCCTGATGAGTCTCACCGTCACTGCCGACAATGCCTGCACGGTCAACGCATATCACAGCGTGAAGCCCGCCGATGGCAAGGTCATGGATAAGCTGATCGTAACTGCGCTGTAAAAATGAGGAATATACAGCGAATACAGGTATCATGCCTTCGGAAGCCAGTCCCCCGCAGAAGGTCACAGCATGTTCTTCTGCAATGCCCACATCAAAGAATCTTTCAGGGAAACTTTTGGCAAAATATTGCAGCCCTGTGCCGTACTTCATTGCTGCGGTAACAGCGCAGATGCGCTTATCAGCTCTGGCAAGCCTGCAAAGCTCCTTACCCATGACAGAAGAATAGCTGTCAGGGCTGACAACATCGGGATTGCCTGTTGATATCTCGAATGAACCCACACCGTGAAATTCCCCGGGATTTGCTTCTGCGGGACCGTAGCCCTTGCCTTTTACGGTGTTTACGTGTACAAAAACAGGTTTATGCAGCGCTTTTGCAGCTTTGAGACCTGCCTCAAGTTCTTCTATATTATGACCGTCGAGCGGACCTATGAACTCAAAGCCCAGTTCCTCAAAGAGCGTGCTGTGCAGCAGCATGTTTTTGAAAGCATTTTTTGAGGACCTGACCACCTTTTTAACGGGTCGACCCACCACAGGTGTAACGTCAAGGACACGCTCAACGGCAGTCTTGGTCTTTTTATATGATGAAGTCGTGCGCATCTGCGAAAGATACTTCGCCATGCTGCCCACATTTCTCGAAATGGACATTTCGTTATAATTGAGTACGACTATCATGTTAGTCTCACTCTTGCCTGCATTATTAAGACCTTCAAAGCTCATACCGCCTGTCATTGCGCCGTCACCGAGTACAGCTATGGCATGATGTTCATCGCCTTTGAGCTTATTTGCATAAGCGATACCCAGCGCCGCTGAGATGGAATTTGAGCTGTGTCCGCTGATAAATGCATCATGCACAGATTCATCGGGTCTGCAAAAGCCCGAGATCCCGCCTTCTTTGCGGAGCGTATCGAACCTGTCCAGTCTGCCGGTAAGTATTTTATGAGTGTAAGCCTGATGACCGACGTCCCACACTATTTTGTCCTTAGGTGAATCAAACACTCTGTGCAGTGCAACAGTCAGTTCCACCGTGCCGAGGTTCGATGCAAGATGACCTCCGTTTTTGGAGACAGTTTTTATCAGCAAAGTCCTTATCTGCCTGCAAAGATCGTCGCACTGCTCGTAGTTGAGCTTTTTCAGATCGTCGGGCAGCTTCATATTGTAAAGATCGGCTTTTCTATCTGCCATACTTTTCAACTCCCCCCGCTGAGATCATGAGCGTCTCTCCAGCAGTTCCTGCGTAAGCTCGTACATAAACTCATTATTGTCAAATTTCCTGAGATGAGCCAGCGCCTGAACGGTCAGCTGAGATGCGATCTGCTTTGATCTGTCAAGCCCCAGCAGTGTAACATAAGTGTTCTTATGCTGATCACTGTCGCTGCCTATTGGCTTGCCAAGTTCCTCAAATGTGCCTGTTACATCGAGGATATCATCAACTATCTGGAATGCCCTGCCCATTGCCTGCGCATAGTCAGCCGCAGCGGGAATGAGTTCCATCTTTCCAGAAAGCACCACGCCCATCACGCATGCAGCTTCGATAAGAGCACCTGTTTTACAAGCCTGAAGGGTGTTGAGCGTTTCGATATCTATTTCCTCGTTCTCGGTCTGAAGGTCGATGACCTGACCGCCTATCATGCCGTTTGTACCTATCGCTTTTGAAAGCACGGATATGAGCATGACAGCTTTATCGGCAGATACTGTGCCTTCCATTGCGCAGTCAGCTATAACTTCAAATGCGAGCGTATTCAGCGCATCACCTGCCAGCAGTGCGATGTTTTCGGGAAATGCCTTATGACACGAGGGTTTGCCCCTCCTGAAATCGTCATCGTCCATACAGGGCAGATCATCGTGAATTAGTGAATAGGTGTGTATCAGCTCAACTGTGCATGCAAGCTTGAGCATCTTATCAAGGTCCTCGCCGCCGCACATACGGTAGAATTCCAGCATGAGCATAGGTCTCAGTCTTTTGCCGCCTGCTGTCAGCGAATACTCCATCGCCTGGAGCACTACCCCTTGCAGCTCAGGCTTATCTTCGGTGAATTTAAGCAGCTGCTCATCTATTTTCTCGGCATAAGCCTTCATGAGCTGCTTGTTATTATCAGTCATTTTCATTTTCTCCGTTCATAATTTTTACCGTGAGCTTGGCGTTTTCCAGTGCTTTTTTGCTGTCAACGGTAAGTCCTACGCCCTCTTTATAAAGCTCAAGGGCTTCATCGAGGGGGAGCTTATCGCTTTCAAGCTGCTTCACTATCTCGTCAAGTCTTTTAAGATTTTCTTCAAAAGTCATATATTTCAGCCTTTCGGTATATATCAGGTTATTACAGCTTCGGCAGTGCCGTCAGCAAAGCGTATCGTCACCTTATCGCCCGCCTGGATATCTTTAACAGATGTAACAGCAGTCCCATCTTTTTCGGTGAGCGTATACCCTCTGCCCAGCACGTTGAAGGGACTAAGCGAATTGAGCTGTGACACTCCCCTGTCAAGCTGCATTTCACACATTCTGAGCTTATTCTCCATGAGAAGTCTCAGCTTGCTTTCTGTATCATTGAGGTGTTTCTCTGCTCCATTCAGTCTTCTGCGGGGCGATGATGCCTTGAGCCTTGTATCAAGTCTTTCCACATCTATCATCCTGCTGCGCAGATATATCCCGAATGAGTAATCAAGCTTTCGTTTGAGCGAATCTGCCGCTGCATACATATCGCCTATATCGGGCGTTGCAAGTTCAGCCGCAGCAGATGGTGTAGGTGCACGCATATCAGCTGCAAGATCAACAAGGGTGGTATCTATCTCATGTCCCACGGCGGATATCAGCGGGGTGACACATTCAGCCGCAGCCATTACCACCTTTTCATCATTAAAGACAGCCAGGTCTTCCGATGAACCTCCTCCACGGGAAAGAATCAGCGTATCAGCACCGCAGCTGTCGGCTTTTTTCAGCGCCGCACAGACAGAAGCGGGTGCAGTTTCGCCCTGCACCGCAGCGGGATACACTTCGACGGTACAAAGCGGATAACGTCTGCCAGCCACATTTAGGATATCCTGAAGCGCAGCACCCGTAAGCGAGGTGACCACCGCTATTTTCTTAGGCACGAAAGGTATCCTTTTTTTGCGGGACTCATCAAAAGCGCCCAGTTTTTTAAGCTTAGTCTTTACCAGCTCGGTCTGAGCATGTACTATACCTGCATCACCAAGCACGGCGATATCAGCTGCAATTATCTGACAGCTGCCGTCACGCTCATAGACCTCAACATCGCCCATAACAAGCACACTCATGCCGTTAGCGGGCAGTGCTTTCAGCTTTTTGACCCTGCCTGCAAACATTATGCATCTGATAGAACTGCTCTCGTCCTTGATAGAAAAGAAAGCATGACCTGTTTTGAAATGCACATTGAAGTCTGCTATCTCGCCTTTAACGGCGGCGCTTTTGAATTTGATCTCCTGTTTTATTTTGAATGCCAGCAGCTTATTCAGCTGACTGACTGTAAGCACACTCATTCTATCTGTCCTTTCAGTGCTGCGTATAAAGCAACACCCACAGCGTTGTCGCCCGAAAGCTCAGGGGTCGCAAAATATGCGTCAAACCGTTTTTTCAGCCTGTCGGCGATGAGCTTGTCCGCCATAACACCGCCCGCATAAATAACAGGCATATCGCCGTATTCACGAAGCCCTGCGGCAGTCATGGCAGCTATTGTCTCATATATATAGTCAAGGCAGAATTTTGCGGTATCTTCGGGGGACTCCCCTTTATCCAGCATCTGCATACACTTGTTCTCAACTCCCGAAAGTGAGCAGTCCATACCTTTGACAGAAGGTCTTATCTTAAAGGTCCTCCCGCTTTTTAACGCCAGTTTTTCAAGCTCCTCTCCCCCGGGAAAAGGCAGACCCAGTCTGACAGCCAGCCTATCGATACACTGCCCTGCTTTAAGGTCGGAGGAACAGCCTGTTTCAGTCAAAGAAACGACCTTTTCTTTATCCCGTCTGCAAAGCAGCATATCAGTAGTGCCGCCGCTTACATGAAAAGCAAGAAAAGGTTCGTCGTTATCCAAAAGTCCCAGTTTGCCGCAGGAATAGAGCGCAGCAAGAACATGACCTTTCTGGTGGGAAGTCCTGTAAACGTTTATGCCGTTTGCAGCCGCCACCGACCTGCAAACATTCTCGCCCACAAGGAAACAGGGCATATAGGAGCCCTCTGCCTCTCTCGGAGCATAAGAATACCCGCAGCAAGAAAGCTCTTTGCTTTGTGCAAAAAGCTTCTCCATCAGCACAGGCAGCTGTTTTGTATGATGGAACACAGCATCGCTCTGCCTCAGACCACGTTCACCCTGCTTCACAGGCAGCAGCTGACGTTCGGAAATGATCCTTCCGTCCGCAGTGTCATACAGTGCACAGCTTGTCCTGTAATTACTGGTATCTATCCCAAGACAGATACCCATTATTCCTCTTCCTTCTTGATATCCTTGGCAAATGCACCAAGCAGACCGTTAACAAAGGATATATCGGGGTCAAGCGCATACTTTTCGGTAAGGCTGACAGCTTCGCTGATAGCCACATTCACGGGCACCTTCTCATCGTACAGCGCCTCATAGATGGCAAGCCTCAGCACAGCAAGATCCACCTTTGGTATACGATTTACAGCACGCTTGTTGGAATACTTTCCTATTATTCCGTCAAGTTCTTCCTGCTTATCGAACAGTTCACGCACCAGTGCCTTGACCTCGTCGTTCATCGGTATGAATTCCTCAAGGTCCCCGGCATTTTCAAATATCTTATCCAGATCATCATCTAAAAACAATTTTTCAAAAGACAGCAGAAACGCAGCCTGTCTTACTTCACGTCTAGCAGCCACACAAACACTCCTAACAATTATTGATTATCACTGAAATGTACGCCGCAGACAGTTACATTGACCTTTGCGACAGTCAGACCCAGCATGGTCTGTACAGAGCTTTTTACCTGCTCCTGTATCTGTTCAGCCGCAGCGATAGCATTCGTGCCGCTGTTGAGTATAACGCCTATCGATACGCTAAGAACATCATCTACCAGCCCTATCCTGATGTTGCCGACACTTTCCTGTCTCAGCCAGATCTGGCGGGGCGTTTTCATAACGGGCGCAACACCGTAAACTCCGTCTATCTCGGTGATGGAGTTGGTGATTATCTGTGCGATAACGTCCTGATTTATGTGAAGACTCTTTTCGACCTTATTGGTATTTTCTGACATTATTATACCTCCCGTCACATATTCAAGGGGCAAAGTCCCCTGCTATTTGTATACTTGAAATTATTATAACATATTTTTCTCATTCTTACAAGTATTTTTAAAGGATTTTTTTATAATTTAACAATTTTTTCGGCTTCACGCAAAAATAGTCCCGCACCGCATCACAGACAGTGCTGTAACGGGTGCAGGACTTGAGTCGGAGTTTTCCGAAGAAAGCATGTATTTAAGCTACGTCGAATATACGGATATTTTCGGCAGGCACTGTTACTTCGCTGAGAAGGATATCCTTTATCTGGGCGGCTTCGCTTGCGATAAGACCTTCGGGACCTGCTTTTACAACTATATTTGCATTATCTCCGTCAAGATAGCAAACGCAGTCTGTAAAGCCTGCCGCCTTGACGAGCGATTCTATCTTGCTTTCAGATTCCATAAGACCAGTCATGGCGGCGGCTTCCTCTGCGGCAACTGCTTTTTCCTCCTCTGTTGCATCACCTCCGCCCATTATGGCTGACAAGGTCTCTTTTGCTTCGTCACGGGCGTTCATGCGTTCGATGCGAGCCTGCGAAAAATAATCTTCGCTGTTTTTATCGGCAGTCACAAGTTCGGCTTCGCCGTAATTTATGCTCTGCTTTTCTATCTTGCCTGTGCTTTTGATCTCTCCGCCTGATGATGACACTGCATAGTTAGCATAGACTGCTATCCCCAGCATAAGTGTCATTCCTGCGAGAACTATCTGTTTTTTACCTATTACAAAGCTTGGTTTTTTCATTGTTATGTACCTCTTTTCATTCTATCTTCGTTTTGCTTCAACATATACCCTGCCCGATGATATATTCAAGGCGGTCGATACTGCTCTGAGCACCCTCTCATTTACCTTTATGTCCCCTCCTCCCTCGCATACTATCACAACGCCGCTCACCTGCGGACGTATTACTTTTCTTACAAGCGCCTGCTTGCTGCCATTGTTTTCGACGAGCACCACATCTTCATCGAGCTTATCGCTTTTTCTGTCGGTGTCCTCATCGGTATAACGGCTTATCTTTTCAGCGTAGACATACTCGGTCGTACCCTCAACGGATACCATTATCTCGCATTCTCCGACGCCATCTATCTGTTCAAGCAGTTCTTTGAGCTGCTGTTCGGTCTGTTTTCTGAAATCATCGGCTTCGTCGGTCTCAGTTGTTTCTGTGTTGTCGTTCTGCTTATCGGGCTTGCTGTCGGGAAGTATCTCGGAAAGCATTATGAGCAGTATCCCCACAGCGCCGAGCACCACAGCGAACTTCATTTTATCGGGGCTGTTTTTTAACTTGTTTATCAGTATTTTCAGTCTTTCCATCGTTTTCTGCCTGCATGATCTTTACTACTGTTTCGCTGACTTTGTTCTCTATCAGCTGCCTTGCTTTTTCTTTCTGTGAGATATCATCTATCTCTGCGCATATCTCTGTCAAGCTGAGCTCGTTATCGCTGCTCAATTCTAGTTTACAGCTGACTTTTGCTGTACTGATATCATTCTTATTCAGCAGGTCAAAGAAATATTCTTCGTATTCTGCTTTTGCCTGTTCAAGAAAGATATCCGTTGTCTGCCGCTCGATATCACGGACTTCCGTATCGATACCGTTTTCGGCAGATATTTCACCGATCGACAGCACAAAACCGTCTGCCGTAAAATTTCCGACAACAGCCAGCAGCGCTGTTATGCCAAGCACCGTCATAATATGCTTTTTCATTTTGCCTTCGGGCGCTATGATATTTATGACAGTGCTTAACATGCCAATAAGACACGCTGTAAATATCGCTGCTTTTATCGCTGTCATATCAATGCCCTCCCGCAAGCGCAGCCATAGCCGCTGTCGCTATTATAAAAGCCGAAGTTATGGTGATAAGCACGCTTGTGCATATCGAAAGAACCGAGTTTATGCTTTTCAGAAAATCTGCGGTGCGCTGCAGCCCGAGCAGTTCGTTTATTATCCTGCCTGCCCACAGAGTCAGTTTCATGGATATCAGAAGCAAAAACGGACGCAGGGCTGTCAGGAATACTGCAATGACGCCGAATCCGCCAACTGCTGCACGTATAACGCCCATGCCGCCCCTGACTGCTGTGAAAGCGTCCGATACCGAACCGCCGATGACAGGTATAAAGCTTGACGCTGCAAATCTTAGTGTTTTTGCTGCAAGGTTGTCCGCTGCACCGCCTGTCGCTCCCTGTATAGACAGCAAGCCGACAAATATCAGCATGACAGTTGCAAGCAGCCATGTGGTCAGCTTGCTTATCGATCCTGCAAAACCCGAGACTTTAATTTTCGGGTCGATAGCTGAGATCATCGTCAGCGCTGTTACAGCTGACAGCAATGGTATCAGCAGCTTTGATGAGATGATCTCTGTCGTTTCACACACTACTATGGTCGATGCACTGTACACTCCCGCAGAAGCAGCATATCCGCCTGCTGTTGTGACTGCTGTGTAAACGGGGATATAGGTTATCATAAAGCTGTTTATGGCATCTATGGAATCTTTCAGAGCTTCATAGGCTGACGAAAGCGAGTCAGCCATCAGGGTCATCACGCAGATGATACTGACAGTCCCGAATGACTCCGACAGACTGTTCTCGTCGGTGCATATCAGCTGCATGGCGCAGTAGATGAGCGAAACAGCCAGTATCCTTCCAAGCATGACCAGAGGCTGTGTCAGCGAATCCCGCAGTTTATCGGCTGTATGTGATAAAAATGAGCGCATATCCAGTTTCAGCAGACTTTCACTGTCTGACGGGGCAAGACCCATTTCGTCAAGTTCTTCTGCGGTCTCCTCATCAAGTGCACTGTTGAGACTGCTGTCTATCCGCTGTTTCAGTCTGTCAAATTCCTCGCTGTCGTTTTCAGCAAAAACAGTGGGACAGATCATTGCTGCCAACAATGCTGTCAGCAGCAGCGTGATAAGTTTTTTCATCGCTCACCTCACACAAGCAGCATCCTTATTATTTCTGTCAGGGCTTCAAACAAAGGCAGCGCTGTTACCAGCAAAGCTATCCTGCCTGCAAGAAGCGTTTGTGATGCCAGAGTTTCCTCACCGCTGTCACGGCAGACTCCGCAGGTGAAGCTTGTGATGTAGCAGATACCCAGTGCTTTCAGCAATATCCTGAGATACTGAGGGTCGGCACCGCTTTGGTCGTAAAGCGACCTTATCTCTGCCAGCACAGAACTGAGAAAGTCGGCAGTTTTTGCGAATATCAGTGCAGATGCAGTCATCACAAGCAAAAGTTTTATACCCCGTGAACCTGGTTCAACAGCCTTTCCCACCACCGCCGTTACCAAAGCGAAGGCACATAGTATCAGCATGTCCATCAGTACAGCCCGAATATGCTTTTGATAGTATCGAACAGTTCACCTATCTTGCTGACGACCATCATCAATACCACAACAAGTCCCGCAAGGGTGGTCATCATTGCCTGTTCATCACGTTCGGCACGTTTTAGCAATTGATTAAGAACAGCCACGATTATGCCTATGGCTGCTATCTTGAAAATGAGATCGATCTCCATTGTTTTCACCTATAAAAGCAGCAGTGCAGCTGTCAGTCCTGCGGATAGCCCTGCTGCGGGATAGATCCTTGAATACTTTTTGCGTTTATCTTCTGCCTGACCCAGTGCAGTCTTTGCTTCAACTGTGAACAGCCTGTTCTTTGCCAGTTCGCCCTCTAGGTCGGTACTGCCAAGATCTTCTAAATAGTCAGCAAATTCGGTACAATAAGCCAGACCGCTCACACGCATCTGCGCTGAGGTCTCTTTTGCGGGTTCTGTGCCTGTGCAGGTAAAAAGATCCGAATAACAAGTGTTTTCATGACTTAGCCTTGCAAATATCTCAGCTGTGGTAAGTCTGCATGATGACAGATAAATGCCTGTCCTTTCTACAATGCCGACTACCTCTTTCAACTGTCTTTCCTTTATTTTAAGGTCATTCAAGGCTGTCATTCCCGTGTACAGTCCTGCTGCTGCCAGAAACAATGCACCTAAAAGTTCAATCATATCTGTCTGCCAAAGGGACTATCTTGACTATCCTGTGTTCGGCTATGCTGACCAGATGCTCGAAAACACCAGCCTTTAAAAGCTTTGAGATGTTCGGCTTTCGATACAGGCTTTCGATATCGGTGCAGTGACATGTGCATATAAGCTTTACTCCCGAGTTGACGGCATATTCCAGTGATAAAAGGTCATCTGCCGAACCTATCTCATCGCAGACTATGATCTGAGGAGACATCACACGTACAGCTGTTTCAATGGCTGCCTTGCGTGGATAGCTGTCAAAAATATCTGTAAGCATACCTGTATCATTATAAGGCACACCCAGCGATGACGCCGCTATCTCCCCCCTTTCATCGATCAATGATGTTCTGTACAAGCTGCCGCATAGTCTTGTAAGGTCACGCAAAAATGTCGTTTTGCCCGATGAGGGTGCACCGCACATAAGCAAAGATGACGGCGAAGTTTTCAGGCAGTTTTCAAATATCGGGACTGCGCAGCCTTTTATCTCACGAGGGATACGTATGTTTACAGAACTGAAGTTCCTTATATTTTCGACCTTTCCTCCCTGAGATGATGCAGTGCCCGAAAATCCCACCCTTAGTCCGCCTTCGCAGGTCATATATCCGCTGCAAAGCTGTTCACTGAAACTATGTAAAGAATTTCTGAACACTCTTGACACGACCGTCTCTAAATCGCAGTTTGTTATGGGTCTGCTGTTTGTGATTACGCTTTTGCTGCCCGAAGTAAGGGTAACAGGTCTGCCGATACGCAGTCGTATCTCATCGGGAAATACATTGATAGTCTCTAAAAACTCTGTTATATCCGAAGGCAGCAGCTTCATTGCCGCTGTGGGTATCATGCAGTTTTCCATCGCTTTTCCTCCTTTGCTTGTCCGCTGATAAATACTTATGCTGTGACATTAGTTTATATGCATCATGCTTAACAGATCGGCTTGCAAAAATTACCAATATCAACAGCTTTAATTTATATGAAAATTCTGTGATCTTACTTGAAATAATCGTGCTTATATGGTATAATAAATATATATATAGTCAAAATCACAAAAAGATAGGAGAAATCGAAAATGAGCACAAATCTGACAGACGGACAGCGTGCTGTCCTCACAATGTCGCAGAATGTCATATCAGAGGTGAAGAAAGTCGTTATAGGCAAGGATGAGATAATCATAAAGGTACTGTTATCCATACTTGCAGGCGGTCATATACTCATCGAAGATATACCCGGTGTGGGCAAAACTACCCTTGCAGTTGCGCTTTCAAAGGCACTTTCGCTGGATTATAAGAGACTGCAGTTCACACCTGATGTACTTCCTACCGATGTGACAGGTTTCAACATTCTCAATAAGCAGACCCAGAGATTCGAGTACAAGTCAGGTGCTGCGCTTACCAACCTGTTCCTTGCAGATGAGATAAACAGAACATCTTCCAAAACACAGTCGGCACTGCTGGAGATAATGGAAGAAGGCAAGGTCACGGTTGACGGCGTTACAAGAAAAGCCCCCGATCCTTATATAGTTATTGCAACACAGAACCCAATAGGTTCGATAGGTACACAGATGCTGCCCGAATCGCAGATGGACAGATTCATCGTCCGACTGACAATGGGCTACCCTTCTGTTGAGAGCGAGATAATGATGCTGAAGGCTAAACAGAGTCTTGTGCCTGTTGACAGTGTCAAGGCTGTCGTATCCGCACAGGATATCATATATGCCCGCAAGGAAGTTGAGAATGTCTATGTTGCAGACCAGGTGTTCGACTATATAGCAAGACTGGCTTCTGCGACCAGAAATCACCCGATGATAAAGCTGGGTCTTTCACCCAGAGGCACGATAGCACTGCTGAGAATGACTAAAGCGACCGCACTTCTGAAAGGCAGAGACTATGTTATACCTGATGATGTGGCTTATACATTCAACGATGTGGTGCTGCACAGAGTCATCTTCAATTCAAAGGCCAAGATAAACGGCGTTACAGGCGAACAGGTGCTGAAGGATATCCTCACCAATGTGATGGTGCCCAGGATAGAAAGATAAGAGGAGCAAGAGGTATGCCGTTTTTATACACTGTACTGCTCGTAGCTTCGGTGTTTTTCTACATACTCTACGAGCATGCTTTTTCCTTTTACCTTTTTGCATTTCTCTTTCTGGTACCTGTCGTATTGCTGATAATGACTATTTATACTGCAAGACGAACAAAGGTGAGCTTTGTTGAATCAAACACCACTGCGGGCAGGTCTGCAAGGATACCTGTGAAGCTGAGGGTGACCAATAACTCAATGCTTCCCTGCCCCAATCTCCTGATAGAGATCGAATACTGCAACCTGCTTGACGGCAGGAATACGGTCATGAAAATAAATACCCCTGTCTACCCGAAAGAAAGTCAGCTGATGACGCTGACTGTATCGGGCATGCACTGCGGGACTGTGAATTTCAGGATCAAGCGATGCAGGATATCGGATATGCTGAAGCTATTCACACTGAGGGTCGGTAAAAAAGAAAGCGGTGCGCCCGACAAGACCTGCACGCTGACGATACTGCCCGAGTACACTCCGCTGGAAAACAGCATTTCGGATTATTCTGAAATGGGACTTGAGACCGATGAGTATTCAAAGACTAAGAAGGGCGATGACCCCTCTGAGATCTTCGATATAAGAGACTATGCGGACGGCGACAAGCTGAACCGTGTGCACTGGAAGCTTTCTGCAAAGCAGGACAAGACGATGGTCAAGGATTATTCGCTGCCCATCACAAATTCCATAATGCTGATGCTCGATCTTGTAAAGCCATCAAATGACGGCGATGAACTGGCGAAGTTCGATTCATTGATAGAGACCGCAGCTTCACTCTCGCAGCATTTGCTGGATAACGGTGTCCCGCACAGGGTGGTATTCTTCGATAAGATCAATAACAGGCTTGTTGTCGAAAATATAACAGACGAAGAAAGTCACGGCGAGATGATAGCGATGCTGCTGAGGGCTCAGATGTGTGATAAAAACAGCATCGTGCTGCATGAATTCATGGCTGAAACGGATAATCTGCGCTGCGGACATATTTTGTACATCTCAAATCAGTACAGTCCCGAAGCTTGTGAGCTTATGAATGAAGCTGAGCTTGCTTTTAAATATTCATATCTGCTCATGATGGACGAAAGCAGCGACAACACACAGTTCTATGATGAATATGCTGAGATCGTTCCTGTTTTCCCAGGCAGACTCGGTGAGTCCATACAGGAATTTTGCTTATAAAAAGAACAAGGGTGACAAAATGAGAAACAACAGATCAAAAAGAGAAGTGGGTCTGGTCGGAGCGGGAGGTATATGTATCGACGGTGATATAGCACTGAAATTCAGCCGGTATCACTCAGCGTCGATGTATTTTGCCTTCAGGATCATAATGGCTTTCATGGCTACCTATTCAACAGCAGCTATGGCGGTGAGCTTCACAGATTCCTCGACAAGCCCAGTGGTGCTCCTGTACAACAGTTTTGTGGCAGTATTGTCGCTTGGCTTGCTGTTTTCAAAACACAAGGTCATAAAGATATGTGCAGGGATCGTAGCGGTCATGTATACCGCACCTTTATTAATACATATAAAACAGGTAGCTTACGGATTCTTTGTGGCTGTGAACGGCTACTATTCAAAGATAGATCTTCCAGGGATAAACTCTGCTCCTTTCAGGACTTTGGTTTTATCAAAAGCAGAAGATGAGAGGTGCCTGTACTATTTCCTGACAGCGCTTATATTCGTTGAGGCGCTGGGTACGGTGATAGCCTGCGTACTCAGGATAGATTTTCCCATGCTTTTCATATTTACCTTCCCCATTTTTGAACTGGGGCTTTACATGGGATTCGATGTTCCAACACATTCAGCACTTATGATGCTCGTGGCGTGGGTGACCTTGCTGGCTATGAACATTATCAACCACACAACCAACAAGGCGGGCCGCAAGAATACCTTCGCTGTGCATGAACGGACAAAGACATTCTACTTTACTTCAAACGAATGCAAGGCAGAATTCTATACGATGTATATCAGGTTCGTAGCACTGCTGACGGCAGGCATTTTCCTGTTCATCGTGTTGGCCTCGAAGGTCAGCGGCTTCCACCGCCCCGATTCATTTGAACAGCTGAGATACAACCTTCACAACGCTGTGGAAAAATTCGACATTGCGCATGCCGATGATTTTCTCATCGACATAAACGGCGGCTCGAATCTGTTCGGTGTGACCACTGTGGGCGGCACTAACGGCGGTGTGCTTGGTACTACAAACGGCATAAGCTTCAACGGTTCAAAGGCACTGGTCATCAAGACCCCGACTATTGACCATACTTTGTATCTGCGTGGCTATGTGGCAGGCGAATATACCGACAACACATGGCAGCCGCTCGAAGGCGACAAGGATATCTACGATATAAGAGACGAGCTGGTAAAGAAAGGCTACTTTATTCAGGACCAGAACTTTATGCTGCTGGACGGGTTGGATGAAAAGACCGATTCTTACACAAGCTTCGTCGATATACAGGTCAAGGGCGCATGCTCAAAGTTCGTTTATGCTCCCTACGGCGCAGATTACAGCTCATCGGCTTCCAGGCTCGATAACAGCGGTGAAATGACACCTTATAATGATTCCTATGTGCGTATCAGCCAGACAAATAAGGATTACAGGATAATTTACAAGAATTTCCGCAATCAGAACTGGACGTCACGAGTTGAAACGCTGCGACGTTCTCTTTCCGAGCCCGAACCTGATCTCAAAGCAGTGCTGGACGATTATGACAGCTATGTCGGGAAGAATTACACGGAATGTGCCGAGCTGGATTCGCTGGATAAGGTCTATGATGAGATATGTGAAAAGTACCTTGACGGTGATCCGTCAGGCGCAAGTTACCGTGACATCTGTTATGCCATAAAGCTCTATTTCAAAGATAAAGGCTTTACCTACGATACTAAACCCGGTATAACTCCCGAGGGAGAAGATTTTATAGACTACTTCCTCACAACGCAGAAAAAAGGCTACTGTACCTATTATGCAACTGTCGGCACGCAGCTTATGAGAAAATTCGGCTACCCTGCAAGGTATGTGGAAGGCTACATGGTTCTGCCGGGACAGGTGAAGTCAAGTCCGCTGAATGATGATGTTTACGAAGTCACTGTAAAGGACAAATGCGCACACGCATGGACAGAAGTCTATATTGAAGGTGTGGGTTGGATGCCTGCGGAATTCACGCCGGGATATGATAACGATAATCCGAACCTTGACAGCAATGAAAAAGGACAGACCGGCAATAACAGCACTCCCGATGAAAGCAGCAAGGCAAATGCAAATGTAAATTCAAGCAAGGCTGAACAGGATTCAAGCAAACCTGCCGAAAGCAGCAAGGCACAGCAGAAGCCTGCAAACAGTTCAAAGCCTGAAAGCAAGACCGACAGCAATTCCAAAAAAGACGGCAGCTCAAAGTCTGATGGTGCAGGGCACGGTAAGGGCGATGGTCCCGGCGGCGGAAAAGGCGCAAAGGACAGCGACATGTCACCTGTTGCAAAGACTGTGATACTTACTATGGCTGCATTGATAGTGGGTGCAGCTGCCATAGCCATAAACCGCAGAAGAAGTCTTGACAAGATGCATGACAGCTGTACTCAGGCTGATCTTAACAAGCGTGTAATGGCTATCTACGGATATTCGCTGAAATATCTTTCGGTGCTTAACATCGAAGTTAAAAAGAACATCTCGGATATGCAGATGTGTAATGAACTGCTGGCTAAATGCCATGACATGAGGATACATGAGCTTGATGACAAGCTTACGGAACTGACTGTTCTTGCGGTCGAAGCACACATGAGACCTGACAGTATCACAGAGGAAGAAGCTGCAAGAGCCGAAGAAATAATGCGCTGCATCTCAGATGAAGTAGTCGCTAAGAAGATGGACACAATGACAATGCTTTCAGCAAAATATCTGTATTGTCTGTATTGATATATAATATGAAAGGATCTGATCGAAATGGCTAATAAGAAGAAAAACAAGTACGGTAATCCCCAGAAGAATATCGAAGCACAGAAGGCGGCAGAAGCTGCTAAGCTTGCAAAGGAAGTTGACAGGGCTATGGTACAGCAGTCATCGTATACCTCTGACACTCCACTGATAAAGAGGATACTTGTGATTGCAGTAGCTGCTGTTATGCTGCTGGGCATCGTTATAAGTGTTGCTTTCAATATGTGATCGGCGATGGTCAACATAGGAAACAGCTGGGACGATATCCTGGCAGAAGAGTTTAAAAGCCCGTATTATTTGCAGCTTAGGGAATTTCTCAAAAGAGAATATGCCACACAAACCATTTACCCTGACATGTATGACATTTTCAATGCGCTGAAGTATACAGCTTACGAGGACGTAAAAGTTGTCATCATCGGGCAGGACCCCTATCACGGTGAGGGTCAGGCACACGGGCTTTGCTTCTCGGTAAAGAGAGGCATCGCACCGCCGCCGAGTCTGATGAATATCTTTAAGGAACTTCAGAACGATGTTGGCTTTAATATACCTAATAACGGCGAACTTACCGACTGGGCAAAACAGGGAGTGCTGCTGCTGAACGCTGTGCTGACGGTGCGTGCGGGTCAGGCTAATTCGCACAGAGGAAAAGGCTGGGAACAGCTGACTGATGCTGTGATACGCAAGCTTAACGAACGTGAGAAGCCCATAGTTTTCATGCTGTGGGGGCGCAACGCAAAAGAAAAGCAGAAGCTGATAACCAATGACCGTCATCTGGTGCTGACAGCTGCACACCCCTCTCCCCTGTCGGCATACAACGGTTTCTTCGGGTGCAGGCATTTTTCAACTGCCAACGATTTCCTGCGTTACACGGGTCAGCAGCCGATAGACTGGTCTGTGAAAAACATTTGAGCGTCTCAGTGTGCGGTACTTGTAAACGCATCAGATGACGATGAACAGTATTATTAGGGTAAAGTTTACTGAAATGAAAACAAAACTCCCGACAGGCTGAATGCTTGTTCGGGAGTTAGCTTTTTGCATCAATGAATGAAAAACTCCCCCGACTGTACAGTGCAGCAGGGGGAGATAATACTTATTTTTTCAGATACTTATCCATGATACCTGTGAAATCAAATGTTGCAAAATAGTCTGCGGGGGTCTCTGCACGCCTTATCAGCTGAACATCGCCGTCCTCCTTGAGAAGCAGTTCGGCTGAACGCAGCTTGCCGTTATAATTGTACCCCATCGAAAAGCCGTGCGCACCTGTGTCATGAATGGCAAGAATGTCACCCTTTTCAAGCTCGGGCAGCATGCGGTCGATGGCAAATTTGTCGTTGTTCTCACAGAGTCCGCCTGTGACATCATACTTGTGGTCGCAGGGCTTGTCCTCTTTGCCAAGAACTGTGATATGATGATACGCACCGTACATTGCGGGTCTCATCAGGTTGCATGCACATGCATCTACGCCTGCATACTCCTTGTAAGTGTGCTTGAAGTGCTTAACTGTGGTAATAAGATGACCGTAGGGAGCCAGCATGAATCTGCCAAGTTCGGTGAATATAGCCACATCGCCCATGCCTGCGGGAACAAGTATCTCATCGAATGCCTTGTGAACGCCCTCGCCTATGGCAAAGATATCATTCTGGGGCTTGTCGGGCTCATAGGCAATGCCTACGCCGCCCGAAAGGTTGATGAACTTGAACTGAACGCCTGTTTTTTCCTTTATCTCGACAGCAAGTTCAAACAGTATCCTTGCAAGCTTGGGGTAATACTCATTGGTAACAGTGTTTGAAGCAAGGAAAGCATGCAGTCCGAAATACTTGGCGCCCTTTTCTTTCAGCAGCTTGAATCCTTCGATTATCTGTTCGTGAGTGAAGCCGTACTTTGCATCACCAGGGTTATCCATTATCTTGGTTGCAATGGAGAACTTTCCGCCTGGGTTGTAACGGCAGCAGATAGTCTCGGGAATGCCGCAAAGCTTATCAAGATACTCGATGTGGGTAAAATCATCGAGGTTGATGTAGGCACCAAGTTCACGGGCTTTCAGGTAATCCTCCTCAGGAGTTACG
>CAMNMO010000014.1 GCA_946544695.1 uncultured Ruminococcus sp.
ATTCTCCGAGCTGATAGACCCCAAGACACAGCGTCCCCTGACAGACAGGACCACCATGATAGCAAATACCTCCAACATGCCTGTTGCGGCGAGAGAGGCTTCTATCTACACAGGTATAACTCTGGCTGAGTATTACAGGGATATGGGCTATCATATAGCAATAATGGCAGACTCCACTTCACGTTGGGCTGAGGCGCTGCGTGAGATATCGGGACGTCTGGAAGAAATGCCCGCAGAGGAAGGCTTCCCCGCATACCTGCCTTCACGTATATCCGAGTTCTATGAGCGTGCAGGCTACGTCAAGACACTTGGCGGTTCTGAGGGCTCTGTTACCATCATAGGTGCGGTATCACCGCAGGGTTCGGACTTCTCCGAGCCTGTTACACAGAATACAAAGCGTTTCGTAAGATGCTTCTGGGCGCTGGATAAGGCACTGGCTTATGCAAGACACTATCCTGCTATAAACTGGAACACCAGCTACTCCGAGTACATCGACGACCTCAGCGCTTATTATAAGAATAATGTTGCCCCCGATTTCATGGAGGTAAGGCAGCAGATATCCAACATACTGGTCGAGGAAAACAGCCTGATGGAGATAGTCAAGCTGATGGGTACCGATGTGCTCCCCGATGACCAGAAACTGCTCATCGAGGTGGCAAGAGTCGTGCGTGTAGGCTTCCTTCAGCAGAACGCTTACCATAAGGACGATACCTACGTTCCCCTTGAAAAGCAGTACCGTATGATGAAGGCGATACTCAGGTTCTTCGAGCTTTCAAAGGAAGCTCTGGGCAGGGGCGTGAATATCGATGAGATCATGAAAAACGGCTGGGCTGACAAGCTCATAAAGATAAAGTACGATATCCCCAACGACAAGCTCGGCATGTTCGATGACTACGAGAGGGATATGAACGAGTGGTACAAGAATGCGGAGGTGGTCTGATTGAATATCAAATATATAGGTTTGAGCGAGATCAACGGACCTCTGGTCGTGCTGGATAAATGCAAGAACGTAAGCTACGATGAGATAGCTGATATCGAGCTGGATAACGGCACCCACCGCCTTGCGAGAGTCGTTGAGGTGTATGAGGACAAGGCTGTGTTGCAGGTGTTCGAGGGCACTAAGGGGCTTTCGCTGAAAAACACCACCACCAGCTTTGAGGGCAGACCTATGGAACTGCCTCTTTCGGGCGAGATGCTGGGACGTATCTTCAACGGTGCGGGCAAGCCCATCGACGGGCTTGGCGAGATAGTTGCGGAGGAAAGCCGTGATATCAACGGCAGCCCGCTGAACCCCGTATCCCGTGTGTACCCCAGAAACTACATAAATACAGGCATTTCTTCGATAGATGCACTGATGACCCTGATACGTGGACAGAAGCTGCCCATATTCTCAGGCTCGGGTCTTTCGCATAACAAGCTGGCAGTGCAGATAGTTCGTCAGGCTAAGATAGCCGATGAGAACGGTCAGGACTTTGCAGTGGTATTCGGCGCAATGGGCGTTACCAATGACGTTGCTGACTACTTCCGCCGCAGCTTTGAGGAGACAGGCGTTCTGCAAAGAGTTGCCATGTTCCTCAACCTTTCAAATGACCCCATCATCGAGCGTATACTGACACCCAAGTGCGCACTGACCTGCGCTGAGTATCTGGCGTTCGAGAAGAATATGCATATCCTTGTTATACTTACAGATATGACATCTTACGCTGAGGCACTTCGTGAGTTCTCGTCATCAAAGGGCGAGATACCTGGCAGAAAGGGCTACCCCGGCTACCTTTATTCCGACCTTGCCGCTATCTATGAGAGAGCGGGCATTGTCAAGGGTTCCGGCGGTTCTGTTACACAGATACCCATACTCACCATGCCCAACGACGATATCACCCACCCTGTACCCGACCTGACAGGTTATATCACCGAGGGTCAGATAGTGCTTGACAGAAACCTTGACCAGACGGGCATATACCCAGGTGTTGCGGTGCTGCCCAGCCTGTCACGACTGATGAAGGACGGCATAGGTGAGGGCTATACCCGTGAGGACCACCAGATGTGCGCCAACCAGCTGTTCGCATCTTACGCTAAGGTGCAGGACGCCCGTTCGCTGGCATCCGTTATAGGTGAGGAAGAACTTACTGCAATAGATAAGTCCTACCTGAAATTCGGTGATCTGTTCGAGGAGCACTTTATAAATCAGGGCTTTGAGACTAACCGTTCTATCGAGGAGACCCTTGATCTTGGCTGGGCACTGCTTTCGACCCTGCCGAGAACAGAGCTCGACCGTGTGGACGATGAGCATCTGGATAAGTTCTATCAGCCCGAAAAGGCTGCTGCGCAGTTTCGGAAATAATTTGATGAACTGTTACCATTTAACAGAACAGAGGTGAGAAAATGGCTGAACAGCAGGTGTTCCCCACTAAGGGAAACCTTATGGCGACAAAGAAAAACCTTCAGCTGGCAGCACTGGGATATGAGCTGCTGGACAGAAAGCGCAACATACTTATACGTGAGATAATGACACTGGTGGAAAAAGCCAAAGAACTGAGAAGCTCTATCGAGGAGACCTACAAGGAAGCCTACGAGATGCTCAAGCTCGCAAATATGTCAATGGGTGTCATCACCCCCTATGCGGAATGCATGCCCATCGAGAACGGCATAGAGCTCAGTTCAAAAAGCGTCATGGGCGTTGAGCTGCCCGAGGTCATTTTCCATGAGACCCCCACAGATGTCTGCTACGGCTTTTCAAGAACGAACTCGCAGCTGGACAGGGCTTTCCTGGCATTTGAAAAGGTAAAGCGCCTGACTGTCACACTGGCTGAGGTCGAGAACAGCATATACAGACTGTCGGTGGCTATAAAAAAGACACAGCGCCGTGCAAATGCGCTGCAAAACATAATCATACCCCGCTATACCGATACCGTCAAGTTCATCTCCGACTCGCTGGAGGAGAAGGACAGGGAGGAATTCTCCCGCATGAAGGTCATCAAGGCGGTCAAGCTAAAAAAGGAAGAAGAGAGCGCTAAGGAGGGCTGACATGGAGACCCTGAAAAAAGCTGTGCGCAACTACTGGGTGCTTTCGGCATTCTGTGTGGTCATGGGTGCAGCACTGATATACAAGCCCGGTTTCTTCACAAGAATGGTCGGGCTGGTCGTAGGCGGACTGATGGCTGTTTACGGCGCAGTTTCGCTGATACGCTACTTCATCAGGCAAAAGTCCGATCCCGATAATGCCACAGGACTGGTATCGGGTATAATCTTCATCACCGCAGGTGTGTTCATCATGGTGAGACCTGATTTCATACCTAAGGTCATAGCGCTGATATTCGGCTGCTATATGCTGATAAGCGGCGTTGTGAACATACAGGAAGCGCTGTATGTCAAGGGCAAGGGCGAACCTAACTGGCTCAGATCATTCCTGCCTGCACTGCTTACCTCACTGGTGGGCATACTGCTGCTGATAAACCCGCTGCTGCTGGCTGATACCACACTGCGTGTGCTGGGCGTCTGCCTGCTGGTCGCAGGAGTGCTGAACATCACAGGCTGCTTCTCCATCGGCAGAAGCGTTTTCCGCCGTGTGAAGGAAGCAGAACCTTTCATGACTGAAAAAGAAGAAGAACCCACAGAGTTTATCGATATCAAATAACATTTCAAGCGCCCTTTCCCGATGGCGGGGAAGGACGTTTTTGTCATGCTGCATCATCGTTGGTGAAAATATGAAATCACACACGCCGAGACTGAAAACAGACGGCTGTCAGGTTACTTATGTTGACCCGAATAGGCTCGTGTAATTATACAAAATGACTATACTTGCTAAAAAAGTGATATTTACTCGGAGCATTTTGTGCAACATCAACCATTATTACCGTGAGAGCCTCTGGGTAATTTGTATAAATAACACCTTGAAAAAAACGAGAAAATCATGTACAATCAAAGTGAAGGAAAATGACGATATGCCCTAAAATCGGGCGAACATTTAGTTTTTTGAAAATAAGGACGGAGGGTATTATTATGTTAAAGAAAATAATGGCAATGGCTTGTGCACTGTGCCTGACAACAGCTGTATTCGCTTCATGCGGTGATACTTCATCTGAGGGGGGCGACACCACCACAACAACTAAGGCAGCCGAGACTGAGGCTCCCGCTGAGACCGAGGCTTCCGATGAGACTGAGGCACCCGAGGAAACTACTTCTCCCGAGGAGACTGAAGCTGCTGAGGGCGGCGATGCCGATACAAGCGACCTGCCTTACATCGACGAGGTCACAGGTCTTGAGTGCTTTGAGCCCGACCCCAACTATGTACCTGTTACAGAGTTCAAGGGCTATGATGCATTCCTGATGTTCGCTGACAGCGAGTGGTTCTGGTCGAACTTCGCAGGTCAGGGCTATGTTGAGGATCAGAGAGCTGACGGTGCTTACGGCGTTGACGCTGATATCACAGGCGACGGCACATACACCGTTTCCATAACTAAGGATTCCATCGCTGCACAGGACCCTGTTCTGGGCTCATACAATCCTCAGGTGCTGCTTGATGAGAATGAGGGCGTTGTATTCCCCGCAAACGGCGCAACAGTATTCTGCGTTGATATCACAGGTATCTGCGACGGTACCACCACCGATACAGGTGAGGAGACCAAGAAGGGCGACCAGAAGCAGTTTACCGATGAGGACAACTACGGTATCAACAAGTTTGCAAGAGGTAAGTATACAGGTCAGGAGATAAGCGTTACAGTTGACTCCATCAAGGCTGACGGACAGGAAGTTGAATTTGACGATGCAAAGATCGTTAAGGGCAACATCGAGTCCAACAACAACTGTTACAGACTTGAGATATACAACGAGTACGGCAAGGGCAAGGAAGATCCTGCTATCGACAAGAGCAAGCTGATGTTCTCACAGAGCCTGGAGGTAACATTCACCATCACAGGTCTTGACAAGGAGGACGGCGCTGCTGAGGGCGATACTGCCGAAGCAGCAGAAGGTACTGAGGAAGCAACCGAGGAAGCAGCTGCTGAGTAATATTGATTTTTCAGGCGGAAGGCACTATGCTTTCCGCCTTTTTGCTTTTCGGGGTGCGGTAAAAAATGTGCAGGGTGACTATTGACAATCGGGGCAAGTTGTGCTATACTTTTTATGCTGATAACATGGTAGCAGTTTACTATAATAAAGTTGACAGGGTGAGCGGGCTGTGATATAATGTTCTGTGTGGCTGTCCCTTTAGCATACCACCAAAAAATGTTTATATTAATGAAGATATACTGAGTTGACGTTATCCTTCCCCCTCCGAAGGCGGAGGAAGGATAACCGCCGACTGTTTCAAGTTTCCGATACAGCTTAGTTTATTGTGGTGTGTCAGCGGGATAACTGCGTTTCAGGATACTGTGGCGGATATCTTCACTTGGCTGCGGCACGGTGAGATATATCCGTAATAGGGAGGAAGTAAGTATGACGGAGAAAGAAAAAAACAGCACCGACTGGTGTCGCTCGGTGGGCGGCGTGTGCATAAAAGACGGCAAGGTGCTGCTTGCACGACATACTTACGGCAAGGGCAAAGGTATGCTGATAATCCCGGGCGGATACGTTGACTTCGGTGAAAAGCCCGAAGAAGCCCTTGCCAGAGAATACCTGGAGGAAACAGGCGTCAGTGTGAAGGCCGGGAGGCTTATCGGTATAAGGTTCAATGCTAAAGACTGGTATGCAGTCTTTATGGCGGAATACCTTGACGGTGAAGCAAGGTCTGACGGCGATGAGAACAGCGAGGTCGTATGGCTGGAGACTGACAAAGCCCTCAGTGATGAGACTGTTCCCCATCTTACAAAAATAATGATCGAAAAAGCACTGGCAGGCACAGGTCTTGATGTTATGCCTTTTGAAAGCAGAACACAGGGCAGTATACTTTATGCCTGACCAATATATGTAAGGAGAATTAAAATGAGCGAGAAGCTTTGGAGAAAGAATCTTATAAACATCGAACCCTACGTGGCAGGCGAACAGCCCAAGAATGAGAACATAATAAAACTCAATGCCAACGAGAACCCCTATCCCCCTGCACCCGCTGTGGCTGAGGTGCTGAAAAACAAGGATATCTTCGACCTGAAAAAATATCCCTCTGCTGATGCTGTGCCCCTTAAAGCCGCACTTGCCGAGCGTTACGGGCTTTCAAGCGAGAACGTGTTCTGCGGCAATGGTTCGGACGATGTGCTTGCAACGGCATTCAGGGCGTTTTTCAATTCCGATAAGCCCATACTCTATCCCGATATAACATACAGCTTCTACCCCGTGTGGTGCGAACTGCTGAAAATACCATACGAGACCAAGCCTGTCGATGAAAACTTCATAATAAACGTAAAGGACTACTATGGCGAGAACGGCGGCGTGGTCATACCTAACCCCAATGCACCCACTGCGATAGGTGTGGGCAGGGAATTTATAGTTGACCTGCTTGAACACAACCGTGACTGCATAGTCATCATTGATGAAGCTTATGTTGATTTCGGCAGATACAGCTGCGTTGAACTGATAAAGGAGTATGATAACCTGATAGTTACACAGACCTTCTCAAAGTCACGTTCAATGGCAGGCATGCGCATAGGCATGGCATTTGCACAGCCTGAACTCATAAGCTACATGCAGGCAGTCAAGGACAGCTACAACAGCTATCCCCTCGACCAGCTTGCCATTGAGACAGCCATCGCCAGCCTGAAAGATGAACAGTATTTCCGTGAGACTGTTAACAAGGTCAAGGCGACCCGTGACAGGTCGGCAGCTGCATTCCGTGAGATGGGATTCAATGTGACAGACAGCGAAACGAACTTCCTGTTTGTGAACCACCCGACAGTACCTGCTGAGGAGATATTCAGTTATACCCGTGAAAGGGGCGTGTTCATCAGGTACTTCAAAAAGCCCGTTATCGACAAATGGCTGCGCATTACCATAGGTACTGATGATGAGATGGACAAGCTTATCGCCATAGTTGGAGAACTTGTCGGGGGCAGGTGAGTTTATGCTTTTGGAATATGCTAAAAAGGCAAAGTCCGCATGGGACAGACGCAGATCGGCTGATGAGAAGTTCGCTGCGGTAAAACGGTTCGTCAGTGCACCAAAGGGCGGCAGACTGCTTGATATAGGCACAGGCAGCGATGCCATGCTGCAATGTCTCAGCGACAAAGGGCTTGCACTTTACGGGGTGGATATCTCCGCCGCTGACCGTGAGAGAAGCATAGACGAGATAGCGCTGATGGGGCTTACAAGGATAGAAGAACTGCCCTACCACGATGATTTCTTCGATTGCGTGACCACCGTTGATACCACCCGTTTGTGGGAGGACAAGAAAGCTGCTTTCCGTGAGATACTGCGTGTGCTGAAGTCGGGCGGACAGCTGCTTTGCACATTCAGCTTCGATGATAACAACGGCGAGGGCACGCCGCCCCGCATGCTGCGTGAACAGGCAAGGCAGGCAGGGTTTGAGAATGTGAGGGTAAAGATACTGCATTCAGAGGGCTGCTACCTGCTGGTGGGTGAAAAGCCATGCTGAAAATAGTTCCGCTGTCAGCCGAAAATGCTGCTGCCGCCGCAGAACTTTCCGCAAAGTGCCTTAAAGAAGCCTGGAGTGAGTCTACCCTTGTATCTCAGCTCGACAATCCGCACGACCACACACTCATAGCCTATGCAGATGACCGAGCAGCGGGCTTTCTCAGCTGCTGGTGCGTGGCGGGCGAAGCGGAGATAAACAATATCTGCGTGCTGCACGAATACCGCAGGCAGGGAATAGCAAGGGCAATGTTCGGGCAGATATTCAGCGAACTTGCCGACGCCGAACGCTGGGTGCTGGAGGTGCGTGAGTCCAACAGTGCCGCCATTGCACTTTATGAGGGACTTGGTTTTGCCCGTGCGGGGCTGAGGAAAAATTTCTACACCGACCCCGACGAGAACGCAGTTATAATGGTCAGGGAATAATGACGATAAAAATACAGACCTCCCGTGGAGAACCCACGGGAGGTCTTTTGTGCTTTATACAAGTTCTGTCAGCGTAAACAGACTGCCCTTCTTTTCGTCCTCTTTCAGCAGAGGTCTCATGCTGAGGGCACACAGCGCCATAGTCGAACCATTGTGCAGGAATGCCGAAGCCGCAGGGGTCAGCACCCCGAAGAATCCCAGCGCCAGCAGCGCCGAGTTGAAAGCGATTATGAAACGGTAGTTTGCATTTATCCTGTCCATCAGGCTGACACTCAGCCTGCGCATAACAGCAAGTTCGGTCAGGTCAGCGCCACGCAGTGTGATGTCCGCAGCTTCCCTCGCAATGTCGGAAGCATCGCTCATGGCACAGCTTACGTTTGCCGCAGCCAGTGCGGGCGCATCGTTTATGCCGTCACCCACCATTATCACCCTGTGCCCCGAAAGCTTGATGGCTTCAACCATTGCATGCTTATCTTCGGGCAGCACCTGCGATTCGTAGTGGGTTATGCCGAGACGTTCGGCTGTAAGCTTCGCAGCCTTTTCGCTGTCGCCCGTAAGCATCACCACATTCTTTATGCCCGCAGCTTTCAGCAGACTTATTGCACGTTTTGCTTCGGTACGTGGCGGGTCGAAAATGCACAGCGCACCTTTCAGCCTGCCGCCTATCGCCAGGTATATGACAGAACTTGCGCCTGCCTGCCTGTCGATAACTGCCTGCATCTCATCGGTGACTTCAACGCCCTCGTCCTCCTGAACAAAGTGCCTGCTGCCTATTACAGCACGTTCGCCGTGCAGCGTGGTGGCAATGCCGTGCGCCACGATGTATTCCACCTCAGCATGTTCTTCCTCGTGTATAAGATCCTTGTCTGCCGCCCCCTTGACGATGGCAGCAGCCACACTGTGCGGGAAATGTTCCTCAAGGCATGCAGCAGTCCTCAGCACCTCGTCCTCGTTCATGCCGTCAAAAGCTATTACCTGTTCAAGCACGGGTTCAGCGTTTGTCAGGGTACCTGTTTTATCGAACACCACCGTATCAGCGGCAGCAAATTCTTCAAGGAACTTTCCGCCCTTGACAGTCATGTCATGCTCGGCAGCTTCACGCAGTGCGGATATGACCGATATGGGCGTGGAAAGCTTGATGGCGCAGGAATAGTCCACCATCAGTATGGATACTGCCTTTGTGATGTTGCCTGTCAGCAGCAGTGTCAGCCCGAAGCCTAAGAAGCTGAACGGCACGATGCTGTCAGCCAGCCGCTCCGCACGGCTCTGCACGCCCGCTTTCAGGTTCTCCGAGTCGTCTATCAGCCTGATTATCTGGTTGATGCGGGTGTCGCCGCTGAGTGCACGCACCCTTACTGCAAGTGAACCTTCATCGACCACCGTACCTGCAAAAACGCTCTTGTCCGCTGTTTTCATGACGCTCAGCGGTTCGCCTGTCATGGACGATTCGTTGACCATGCCCTCGCCTTCGGTGACTTCGCCGTCCACAGGTATCATGCTGCCTGTGCGCACACGTATAACGTCCCCGACTTTCAGCTCGCTCATGTTTATCAGCACATCGCCGCTTTCGGTGACCAGCCATACCTTGTCGGTCTTTACCGCAAGACTTTCTGTCAGTGCTGCCCTTGTCCTTGCACGGGTGTAATCCTCCAGCAGACCCGAAAGCTGCAACAGGAACATTATGCTGCCCGCAGTCTCATGATTGCTTTGCAGCAGGCATGCCCCGATGGAAGCGCCGTCCAGCACCTCAACAGTCAGCCCGTCTTCAAACAGCGCCTTTATGCCACGCCACACATATCCCAGTCCACGCAGCACGACTATGGTGTGCCCGATGACAGGGGGCAGCAGTGCACGGTTTATAAGCCGCTTCACCACATGCTTTATCACGTTGTTTTTGAAATCATCATCAAGCTTAGCCAGCGTATCCTCTGAGGTGTCTTTTACAGGCGTCAGTTTTCTTGTATCGAGCTCTGCTGCCATATCCAGCAGCTGCTGTCTTGCATCGCCCTTGTAGCATATCAGCATGCCGCCGTTTTCAAAGTGTGCCTCGGCAGAGGTCACAGCATCGCAGCTTCTGAAATACTCAGCTACCGCACTTTCCAGTTCTTTGTCAAAGGCGAATTTTCCGCAGCGCAGCCTGAGTCTGCCTGCCTTGTCGTAAATAATCTTGTATCTCATAACATCAGTCCTTTCAGGCTTTCACGGAACAGCCGACCCATGAAGTTCAATCAAAAACTGCCGCCCCTGTACGGACGGCAGAATGTGATGGGCTTTATTCTACGCCTGCCTCCGCCTTAGCGTCACAGCAGATATCGTTAGCCTCGTCCTTCATGCTGCGGAAAGCTTCCTGTGCGTCAGCCCTCAGCTTCATGCCCTTTGCCAGACCCGATACACACAGTTCTCTGGTCTTTTTAGCCTTAACGACCTTCTTGCCTACGATAACAGCAGCAGCGCCGCCGACTGCACACCATAACTTCTGGTTCTTTAAACAATTCAACATATAAAACATCTCCTTTACGGTCTGAAAAACTGTTCTTTGATACGGGCGAAGATCGTGTAACTGCATACATATCTTTCCCTCTGATAATATTATAGCAACTCTCAAAAGCATTGTCAATAATTCACAAAAACTAACTTGGTTAGTTTGATAATAACTAACCGATTGCACAACGCTTGCAAAGCCCCAAAACAGGCGGTTTCAGAGGGGTGTTGTTCAGCTGTACGAAATTTCGCTCTATACAGCGGCGGTTAGCTGTGCATAATGTTACGTTTACCAAGGTAAACTTTTGACTTAATTGTGAAAAACGCTATATAGTGTGTAGCCAACTGCCCCAAAACACCACCCGTGCACGTTATTGAATGCTGCGCAAACACAGCCTGTGCAGGCGTTATAGGTGAATATCTGTATGTCAATATAGCTAAAGAGTATCCATCTTTTGTAAGGCGCATGAGCCTTTTGTATGAAAATAGTTTGTTCATAAAATCACGCATCATATTTCATGCTCAAATAGTATACTATACTATGCTGATATTTAGCAAGCTAACTTTAAGGAGGCGAATATTTAGTGACAAAATCAAAACGGGCAGAAGTTATAAGAACATCAAAGTATGTCCATCATAAGATCGAGGGCATCATAAATGCCCGCCTTGCCCATAATGATATCACAGCTGCACAAAGCCATGCGCTGATGTCCATAATGTATCACCCCGCACCTGTGTACCCGTCCGATATACAGCGGGCGATGAACATATCTGCGGCAACAGTTTCGGGGCTGCTGAAAAAGCTGCGTGCAAAGGGCTACCTGACTATGGAGGGCTGCGACACCGATGAGCGCAGACGAGGGCTGATAGTCACAGAAAAGGCAAATTCACACAAAGCCGAGATCGAAAGCTGCATGAGCAGTATCGAGGATAA
This sequence comes from uncultured Ruminococcus sp., assembly GCA_946544695.1. GTDB lineage: Bacteria > Bacillota > Clostridia > Oscillospirales > Ruminococcaceae > Hominimerdicola. The sequence continues at coordinate 11,360 of CAMNMO010000014.1, forward strand.
GGCTTTCAAGGGCTTTACGGAGGACGAGCTGGACACGCTCCACAGCCTGCTTTCCCGTATGGCTGAAAATCTCAGAAACGCAGAAAAGGAGGAGCATATCGAATGAGACGTATACTATCTCAGATAAAGCAGTATAAGAAAGATACCATACTGACCCCGTTCTATGCCATGCTCGAGGTAGTTATGGAAGTGCTGCTGCCCTACATAATGGCGAGGATAATAGATAAGGGCATAGAAAAAGGTGACATGCAAGCTGTCCTGCTTTACGGCGGACTTATGGCTGCGGCTGCAATGGTCAGCCTGTTTTCGGGCATCATGTCAGGCGTGCACGGTGCTAAGGCATCAACGGGCTTTGCCTGCAATCTCAGGGAGGAGATATACCGTAAGATACAGGGCTTTTCCTTCTCTAATATCGACAAGTTCTCTACCGCAGGTCTTGTCACCCGAATGACCACAGATGTCACCAATATACAGAACGCTTTCCAGATGTGCATACGCATAGCTGTGCGTGCGCCATTCATGCTGATAAGCAGCATGTTCATGAGCTTCCTGGTAAGCCCCCGCATGAGCAGCATGTTCCTGGTGGCACTGGTGATACTTGGCGTTGCACTGGGTCTGGTGGTCAGGTTCGCCATGAAGACCTTCAGCGAAGCTTTCCACAAGTACGATGAACTCAATGCCAGCGTGCAGGAGAACGTTTCTGCCATACGTGTGGTAAAAGCCTATGTCCGTGAGGACTACGAAAAGCAGAAGTTCCGCAAAGCATCCGGCAACCTCTATAATATGTTCGTCAAGGCAGAAAGCATAGTTGCGCTCAACAACCCCGTCATGATGCTGGTAAGCTATTCAGCCATCATTGCTATAAGCTGGCTGGGTGCACACATGATAGTCGGCGGCACCCTTTCCACAGGTGAACTGACAAGCCTGTTCTCCTATATATTCAGTGCATTCATCTCACTGATGATGCTCTCTTTCATTTTCGTTATGATATCCATGTCCACAGCAAGCATCAAGCGTATCAGTGAGGTGCTGGACGAAGTGCCCGACCTTGCAAACAAGCCTCAGACCGTCAGCGAGATGAAGGACGGTTCCATCGACTTTGAAAATGTTAACTTTGCATACTTCAAGGGTGAGAACAAGGACGTTCTGCATAACATCGACCTGCACATAATGTCGGGCGAGACGATCGGCATTATCGGACCCACAGGCTGCGGCAAGACTTCGCTGGTCAACCTGATAAGCAGACTTTACGACGTTACCTCGGGCAGCGTCAAGGTAGGCGGCATAGATGTGCGTGACTATGATATGGAATACCTGCGTGACAATGTATCGGTAGTATTGCAGAAGAACGTGCTGTTCTCGGGCAGCATAATCGAGAACCTGCGCTGGGGCGACCCCGATGCCACCGAGGAGGATTGCATCGAAGCCTGCAAGGCAGCCTGCGCAGATGAATTCATCGAGCGCATGCCCGACGGATATAACACCCATATCGAACGTGGCGGCGCCAATGTTTCGGGCGGTCAGAAGCAGAGACTTTGTATAGCAAGAGCGCTGATGAAGCGTCCCAAAGTGCTTATCCTCGATGATTCCACAAGCGCTGTCGATACCGCAACAGATGCAAAGATAAAGCAGGCTTTCGCCGAGAAGATACCGGGCACCACCAAGCTGATAATCGCACAGCGTATATCCAGCGTTGAAAAGGCAGACCGCATAATCGTGCTGGAGGACGGCAGGATAACAGGTGTGGGCACACATCAGCAGCTGCTTGAAAATAACGAGACTTACGCAGATATATATAATTCTCAGGCTGGCGGCGGCGGAGATTTTGACCGCCCCGAAAATGCCGACGGCAAAGCAGTAAGCATAGGAAAGGAGGGAGAGTAAATGCCACGTATGAACAGGACTGCACCACGTCCTCAGGTCAGTAAGGATACCTTCAAGGTGCTGGGACGAGTGCTGAGATTCATGTTTAAGGATTACATGGTGCATTTCATCATCGTTGTTATATGCATCATCGTGCAGGCGATAACCACGCTTAAAGGAATGGTGTTCATTCAGACACTGGTGGACGACTATGTCACCCCCATGCTGAAGCAGAAGGCTGAGCTCGGTGACGCTTTCTCACCCGATTACAAACCGCTGGCAGGCGCACTCATCAAGCTGGCTGTCATCTATATCCTGGGACTTTCCTCAGCTTACGCCTACAACCGTATAATGGTAAATGTGGGTCAGGGCACACTGCGCAATTTCAGGAATGCGCTGTTCGATAACATGGAAAGCCTGCCCATAAAGTATTTTGACACACATGCACACGGCGATATCATGTCGGTGTATACCAACGACGTTGACACACTCCGTCAGTTCATTGCACAAAGCATACCTCAGCTGATAAACTCCACAGTTTCGCTGGTGGTGACCCTTGTCTCGATGATAATGCTGAACGGCTTTCTCACAATGCTGTCCATCTTTATGGCAGTGGTCATGATGATAGTCACCGCAAAGATATCGGGCAGTTCGGGCAAGTATTTTGCAGCCCAGCAGAAGGATCTCGGCGAGGTCAACGGCTTCATCGAGGAGATGCTTGACGGTCAGAAGGTAGTCAAGGTGTTCTGCCACGAGGAAAAGGCGCAGGCTGATTTCAAAGAACTCAACGACAGACTTCGTGACAGCGCCAACAATGCAAACAAGTTCGCAAATATACTCATGCCCATAAACGGCAACATCGGCAATATCAGCTACGTGCTGTGTGCTGTGCTGGGCGCAGTGCTTATGATAAGGAACATAGGCGGCATAACACTGGGCAAGCTGGTGGCTTTCCTGTCACTCAACAAGAACTTCACCATGCCTATCACCCAGATAAGCCAGCAGATGACCTTCATCATCATGGCTTCGGCAGGTGCGGGCAGAGTCATGGACCTGCTTGACCAGATACCCGAAACAGACGATGGCTATGTTGAATTCGTAAATGCCAGATTCGACAGCGACGGTCAGCTGAAAGAGTGCGCTGAACGTACAGGTACATGGGCATGGAAGCACCCCCATAAGGAGGACGGCACTGTCACCTACACACAGATGAAGGGTGAGATAGTGTTTGACGGCGTTGACTTCGGCTACAACGATGAAAAGATAGTTCTGCATGATGTGAAGCTGTTTGCAAAGCCCGGTCAGAAGATAGCATTTGTCGGTTCGACAGGTGCAGGCAAGACCACCATCACCAACCTGATAAACCGTTTCTACGATATCCAGGACGGCAAGATCAGATATGACGGCATAAACATAACCAAGATAAAGAAGCCTGCGCTGAGAAAGACTCTCGGCATAGTTTTGCAGGATACACACCTGTTCACAGGCACGGTCATGGATAATATCCGCTATGGCAACCTCAATGCCACCGATGAGGAGTGCATAGCAGCTGCAAAGCTTGCAAACGCATCGGGCTTTATCGAAAAGCTTGAACACGGCTATGATACCGTGCTTACAGGCGACGGCGGAAATCTCAGCCAGGGACAGAGACAGCTGCTTGCCATCGCAAGGGCAGCCGTTGCAGACCCGCCCGTGCTTATACTGGACGAAGCTACATCTTCCATAGATACCCGCACAGAAAAGCTGGTGCAGGCAGGTATGGACGCCCTCATGCACGGCAGAACGACCTTCGTTATCGCCCACAGACTTTCCACCGTCAAGAATTCCGACTGTATCATGGTACTTGAACAGGGCAGGATAATCGAACGTGGCACCCACGATGAACTCATCGACAAGAAGGGCAAATACTTCCAGCTTTACACAGGAAGCTTTGCTGAGAATTCATAATTATTTGCAGGCATTGTCGCTTTACCGATACGTAGTTATCTTTCCCGCCGCAGGCGGGGAAAGACAGCACCTCAATAAAGTGTCCCCATTATCGCCTTGCTGAAAAAACGTGCGCTCACGGACTTTTCCGTGGGCGCACGCTTTTTATGTCTGCATGTATCGCTGACATTACAAAATGGCTGTGTATCAAGGTTTAGGTGTTATCAGCGATGGAGGGATAACCATGCTAAGTTGTGTTCGTGTCAAAAATTATTGCTCCGGGATCGTATTTACCGCACCGATGAAAATGGGTGTGCCGTTTTCCATATCGACTATGGCGTAAGCAAAGGGTCTGTCAAGGTAAACAAATCTGGGTTCTTCTATCTCTACTGCGTCCTCAAATTTCATTTCAACTGCTGTGGCAGCTGCTGCCCTTGTGCCCTCACGGTCTACTTCGATGTGGGTCTTGTGGAATACCTTGCTTATAAAGAAGTAATCGTGCATTACATCTGCCATGTCTGAGAAGTCTGCCCCATGGCTGAAAGGTATCTCCATGCCCATAGCCTTCAATTCTTCACTGAGTTCGTTGTCGTAATCGTATGTAAATTCGGGTATGCAGACATTTACCTCTCCGCCTGCCTTTGCACGGTAGTTTCTCAGCTTTTCACCGTCAAGACTTTCCATGAAGTCCGCAAGGTCGGTGCCTTCCTTTGGCAGAAGTGCCATAAAGCCGTAATCCATGCCCTTGTAGCACTTGATGAAGCCTGTCACGCCCTCGTCAGCTATGTAATAGTCTTCCTCCGAATACATCATGGTCACCTGTTCTTCTTCGCCCTTTGAGTTTGTGAAGATACGGTCATCATGTATCTGATCTTCTGCATATTCGGTCTGCCACTCGCCCTCAAATGCGATGGCGTTGACAAGATATACCAAAGCATCATCGGGTATGTTATCTATGATAGATGGTACCATGCCCTTTGTCTCATTGCTTACCCAGCCGTTTATGTCATTGAGAGTTGTTTCGTCAAAGGGCGCAAGATAGCTGTCAGCATCATAGAATTCCTTGACCTTGTCGCAGAAATCCTGATTCATCACTATGTCGTTCTCGCTGTTGCGCACCCATACAGAGTTTGCCACATTGAAGCTGACATTGCTGCTGTTGTTGAAGCGTGTCATGCGGTACTGCAAAGCATCATTCAGCTTGTCGATGGGAGTGCCGCCCAGCCCGTTTTCCATCTGTGTGAGTGTTTCGCCCTTAGCGCCGTTTGCTGTCATGCCCAGCGCCATCATGACACTTTCGGGGGATATCAGCACGTTCTTGCCCTCTTTGAGTTCCTCAGTGCAGCTTGCCTTGAAAAGTTCTGCCGCATAATTGCAGTAGTTTTCGTAGAATTCTTCATCGGGTACGGTATCGTTCTCTATCATCGTCACGTTTGAAAGCGGCACTGCATTCACATCAGCCATTTGTTTGATATCTTCCTTGCTTATACTTTTGGCCGATGGTTCATCAGATGTATCGGGTACACTGTTAAGCAGTGTGCTGCTGCCCGCCTGACTGCTGTTCGTATTCTCGCTGTCGCCGCCTGAAACGCTGCCGCAGCCTGCCATTGCAAGTATGATGCCTGCCAGTGCGGCGCATATAGTTTTCTTGAAATATATGTTTTTCATGATTTGTGTCCTCCCTGTATTCTTTACTGTCCTTTTTTACGTTATATGTGATGCTGTTCGGAAAACAGCTTGTTTTCATGATCGTTTTTTCTGAACGGACCGTTCAGATCGGCTTTCGCTTGTTTGGATGTTGCATGTAATGTCGTTTTAGGGTCATGATAACGAAAACCGATCTTTCATCCTCTGCACGGTCCCTGCATATATCCCTTATGAAGGGGCTGCACAGTCATACTAAACGCTCTCATTCTCTCTTAATGTCGTAAATTGAGATACTAAAGAGGTCTGTTGTGATGTCCGTTGGTGTTTTCTCATATATTCTTTTTTCATTGACCGAAGCACTTCCTTTTACTTCGGTCTGTTCTCTCTCTTGTCTCCTGTTTCTTTTTTAACGGTCGCATTTTTTATCCTGTGTTGTCTCCCTGCCTGTTCTATACGTTTTTTTTGCAGGGTCATCTGTCGCAGCGGCTAAGTTCTTTTGCTTTATACTCCTTTCTTTTGTTATTGCCGTTTCAACTGACGATATATATACGTCTCGGCATAAAGATTTTTATGGCGTCAAACTACACAAACATTTTGCTTCTGCTTTGTGGAGATTTGCTAAAATCACCGGCATTCCCCGCTGAAAATCAATGGTTGACATCTGATATGCACTGTGATATAATGATTGATACTTCTCTCAAAACGACCGTTACAGAATAAAAACGAGGTGACGAAATGACAATGAACGTGAACGAACTTTATAAGCAGCTTGGTGTTCTCACAAAGGAAAAGGAACGATGGAAAGACAGCATACCCTATACTGCGTGGCTGCTTGAACAAGAGTCTGAAAAAATACAGGCTAAGGCGCTGTGGCTGCTTGGTGAGATGGGGCTTGCATACCCGACAGAGATACAGGACGCTGTGCCCGTCATAGCAGGCTTTCTGCAAAGCAGGCAGCCGCTTCTGCGTGAACGTGCTGTAAATGCGCTTTGCAGGATAGGGCGTGGCAGCTTTGAAAATATCAGACCTTACTGGGCGCAGCTTTTCCGTTTTGCCGATGATGAAGATGCTAAGGTAAGGCTGAGTTTTATCTGGGCATCTGAAAACATCGCCACTGACACCCCCGATATCTATAAAGAACACATAGCAGTATATGAGAGACTGCTGCATGATAAAGAGGTCAGGGTGAGAATGGAGGCGCCCGAGATGTTCCGTGTGCTGGGCAAACGCCGACCCGATCTTGTAAGACCATATACAGAGATACTAAAAAAATATCCGAGACCGACAGTGACCGTGCGGTAAGGATACACTGTACGGGT
>CAMNMO010000015.1 GCA_946544695.1 uncultured Ruminococcus sp.
CTATCCTCAGGAAGTTTGCTATGATGACCGAGCCGTAATCTGTAAGTATGCTCTCGGGGTGGAACTGCAAACCGTAGGTCTTGTGTTCTTTGTGGCTCAGAGCCATTATCTGTCCCTTGTCATCGGTGCCTGTTATCTCAAGGCAGTCGGGCAGGCTTTCTTTCTCAACTATCAGCGAATGATATCTTGCCGCATCGAGTTTGTTTTTCAGCCCCTTGAATATGGGCTGCGAATTATCTATGGTTATCTCGGTCTGCTTGCCGTGCAGCTGTTCTGCTGCATGAACTATATTTCCGCCGAATGCTTCCGCTATTGACTGATGTCCCAGGCAAACACCGAGTATCGGTATCCTGCCGCTGAATGCCCTTACAGCTTCAACGGATATGCCTGCGTCATTAGGGTAGCAGGGTCCGGGGGATATCACCAGCGCCTGCGGCTCCAGCTTTTCTATCTCGTCTATGGTTATCTCATCGTTGCGCACAACTCTTATATCGGGATTCAGCACACCTATCGCCTGATAAAGATTGTAGGTGAAACTGTCATAATTGTCTATCAGAAGTATCATAGCCTTATCCCCTTTCCATTAAAGTCTTGCCGCTTCCTTGACGGCATTTATGACTGCAAGTGCCTTGTTGCAGCTTTCTTCGTATTCGTTCTCTGCCACCGAATCAGCCACAACGCCGCCGCCCGCCTGAACGTAAGCCTTGCTGTTTTTGAAAAGCACCGTACGTATTGCAATGCAGGTATCCAGCGAACCGTCAAATGCAAGATAACCCACCGTGCCGCCGTAGAGACATCTCTTGGTGGTCTCCATCTCGTCGATTATCTCCATAGCCCTTACCTTAGGCGCACCCGAAAGTGTTCCTGCGGGCAGTACAGCCATCAGCGCATCAAGAGGCTTTTTGTCGGCTCTCAGTCTGCCCTTTACGTTGGATACTATGTGCATTACCTTTGAGTACCTCTCTATCACCATCAGGTCTGTGACCTCAACGCTGCCGAATTCGCTTACCTTGCCCAGATCATTGCGTCCCAGGTCAACAAGCATCGTGTGTTCAGCACGTTCCTTCGGGTCGTTTATCAGCCGCTGTTCATTTGTGAGATCCTCGTCGTGGGTCTCGCCACGCTTTATGGTGCCTGCTATCGGTCTTGTTACCACTGTGCCGTTCTCCACACTTACCAGCATTTCGGGAGACGCACCTGCAAATGCGTAATCAGCGTGCTTGAAGTAGAACAGATACGGCGAAGGGTTCGTGCTCCTGAGCATTCTGTAAACATCAAAGCTCTCGGGAGGGTCGGATATCTCGAAACGCTGTGAGGGCACTATCTGGAAAATATCGCCGTCAGCGATATAAGCTTTAGCTTTCTCCACATTTGCCATATACTGCTCTTTTGTTATGTTCGACCTTACCTGCGGCTCATCGGGCACAGGTCTCTTTTTCTTGACTTCGGGGCGGTAGCTTTTCAGTGCCACCACTATGTCAAGCGCAGTTTTTTCGCAAAGCTCGTACTTCGCCGCAATGTCGTCATCTGCATTTATATTGAGTATGATAACTGCCTTGTTGCTCAGGTGATCGTAAGCCACCAGCTTTTCAAACATGAAAAGGTCAGCATCGGGCATGTTAAGATCATCGTGGGGGATATTTGTGAGCTTCTTCTCGAAATATCTCACCATATCGTAAGCAAAGTATCCCATCAGTCCGCCTGTCAGCTTGGGATAGTTGTTGAATCTGGGTGACTTGTGCTGTTCGATGATATCCGAAAGAAATGCGATCGGGTCATCTATCTTCTGTGAAACAGGCTCTCTGCCCGCCTGCCTTACAGTCATTACATGGTCACGCAGTTCGTATTCGGCTTTGGGATCAATACCCACGTAAGAATACCTGCCCCACTTGTTCTTGTTGTCCACCGATTCCAGTATGAAGCAGTCCTCATACAGCTCGTGCAGGCAGTTGAACAGCTGTACAGGGGTAAAGCTGTCCATCAGCAGTTCGTAGAATACAGGAACTGTTCTGTATTCTTTCAGATATTTCTTGACGTCTTCGAGATTTGGATAAAGCATGATGTTTTCCTCCTTGATTCGTTATCCCAAAGCAAAAATGGCAATAAAAAAAGCCCTATCTTCCATAACATTACAGTTATGGGACGATAGAACCGTGGTGCCACCCATTTTCCCGACATAAAATTGTCGGCTCACTAAGGTACGCACTTTCAGGCTGTGCCTTCAAGATCAATACCCTTCCGCACTAACGTAGGGATCACGGCGGGAGATACTCGTATAACCTTTCGCTCCGCTCCTCACAAATCCATTCACCGCATGCCTTCGTACTGTCTCACACCTGCCGACAGCTCTCTGAAACTACCTCATACAGCTACTTACTTTTGCTCACAGGATTTCTCATATCAAATTTTCTGTTTTGAATTATATTACATTTTCCCTATTTTGTCAATAGGCTTTTCAAATTTAATGTGTTAACTTTTTGTGAATTGATTTTTCTGCGGAACACAGTCTGTCCATGACTAAAAGTCAAGAAAAACAAAACTGCTGTTTCGTATATCTGCAGCATCATGCAAAAGGGAAGTCCGCTGTCAGCGTTTCAGGCCGCAAACGTGATGCATTTATGTTCATTGTGGCTGATTTCCGTGAAAATTCCCGTTTCCCCCTTGCATTTGCGGAAAATATGAGTTATAATATAATATATGTTTTATATCCAGCCCATGCCATTCTTTTCGGTGAACGGGCTGCTGTGGCACGTTTGTTGAAAGCCGCAGGGTATTTATCGTTCTGTTTTTGGCAGAACTGAAAATAAACTACCTCGGGAAAGGAAATAACATGAAGTTTTATGCCAATAAAAAATACCAGACCATAGCCATCTATGCCGCCGTGGTCATTGCAGTGAACGTGCTGCTGGTGCTGGCGCTTTATAATTTCAAAGACATAGTTAAAGGCGTCAAAGACTTTTTCGTAGTGCTTGAACCCGTAACATGGGGCGTCGTGATAGCATTCCTGACAAATCCCATCATGGAAAAGACAAGCAAGCTTCTGGGCAAGCTGTATAAGTCGGAAGAACAGCGGGTCAAACGTGCAGGTTTCATAAAGATCGTTTCGGTGATAGTGACAGAGATGCTGTTCCTCGGCATAGTCACGGGGCTGGTCGCTATCGTTGTTCCCGAACTTATAAAATCCGTCATGGAGATATTCGACAATGCCGGTTCGATAGTAGAAAGTATCCAGAAATGGATAAACAAGCTGTTCCGCAACTACCCGTCCATCGAGCAGGCAGCATCTAAGTGGCTGTCCAAATTCAATACCGATATCGGCACCATCTATGACAATGTCAAGCCTATGCTTGAAAATATACTGACAGGTGCATGGGGCGTTGTTACCGTAGTCAAGAACTTCATTCTCGGCTTCATCGTTTCTGTCTATATGATGTGCAGCAAGGATAAGCTGCTTGCCCAGATAAAGAAGATGATCATAGCCATTACAAGAAAGCGCACCTGCGAGAAGATAATGTCTGTATGTTCACAGGCAAACACAGTTTTCTCGGGCTTTATCACGGGCAAGATCGTCGATTCCATAATCATTGGTCTTATCTGCTTCATCGGTCTGACCATTATGGGCATGCCTTACGCCACCATGATCAGCGTGCTGATAGGCGTCACCAATATCATTCCGTTCTTCGGCCCGCTCATCGGTGCCATACCCTCTGCTTTGCTCATCCTTCTGATAGCACCCAATAAATGCATCATCTTTGTGGTGTTCGTGGTAGTGCTCCAGCAGTTTGACGGCAATATCCTGGGTCCCAAGATACTGGGAGATTCCACGGGTCTGCCGGGGTTCTGGGTGCTCATCTCGCTGCTCGTTTTCGGAGGATTGTTCGGCTTTGTCGGCATGGTGCTTGCGGTGCCGACCTCAGCGCTGGTATACAGCTTTATCCGTTCCGCAGTTGAGGAAAGACTGAGACGCAAAAAGCTGCCTGTCTCCACCAATTATTATATGGACGATGTGACACATCTGTATAAAAAGCCGCCCGAGCGCACGCCCCTCACTCCCGAGGAGCTGCTCGAAATGGATATCCCCTCAATGGAGGACGCCAATGAAGTCCACATGCATGAGCAGTTCGATGCTCTTGCTGAGATAACAGAAAAGTAAAAACTGCCCCGAAGCATGTCAGCAGCGCTTCGGGGCTTCCTTCTGCTTTTGCAGAGTTCGGCTCTGCGACAGATCTGCAAAAATGCCATGAATTACCATATTTGCGGGTGCCGCCTTTTTTTGACAATTGTATGAAATTTAATAAAATCCACTTGTAAAATGCAAACAGATATGTTATAATAATTCTAATTTGTAATTTCTTCGGAGGTCATGTAAATGAGCAGGATCTATGATCTGGGTATCGACGTTGGGTCTACCACAGTCAAGACCGTTATCGTTGATGACGGTGAGTTCATATATAACAGATACGAGCGGCATTTTTCCCGTGTTCGTGAAACGGTGGCTGAGCAGCTGAAGCTCATTCGCAAAAGCTACCCTGACGATAAGTTCCGCATCGCCATAACAGGTTCTGCGGGTCTCGGTATAGCCGAAGCCTGCGGTATCCAGTTCGTTCAGGAGGTCTTTTCGGCTTTCACTGCCGTTAATAAGACCTATCCCGATGCCGATGTGGTCATCGAGCTGGGCGGTGAGGACGCTAAGATAATCTTCCTCACAGGCGGTGTCGAGCAGAGAATGAACGGTTCCTGTGCAGGCGGTACAGGTGCTTTTATCGACCAGATGGCAGGTCTTCTGGGTGTAACGCCCGATGACATGAACGACCTTGCGATGAAGGCTGAAAAGACCTATCCCATAGCTTCACGCTGCGGCGTTTTTGCTAAGAGCGATATTCAGCCGCTGCTCAATCAGGGTGCCAAAAAAGAGGATATCTCGGCTTCCATCTTCCAGGCTGTCGTTGACCAGACTGTTTCGGGTCTGGCGCAGGGCAGAAAGATTGAGGGCAAGGTGCTGTTCCTCGGCGGACCACTCACATACCTCAGCGCCCTGAGAGAGACTTTCAAGAAAACTCTTTCTCTGAGTGACGATATGGCTGTGCTGCCCGAAAAGTCGTCCTGCTATATCGCTTACGGTGCTGCACTGCATGCCCATGACCTTTCGGAAGAACTGACCGTTGACGAAGCACTTGAGAAGATAGAGAATGCAAAGACCAATGATAACATCGTGGTCGGCAAGCGTCTGTTCGAGTCTCAGGCTGATTATGCCGAGTTCATCGAGCGCCATAAGAAGTCTGACCTGAAATACGAAGATATCATGACCTATGAGGGTGATGCATATCTCGGTATCGACGCAGGCTCAACTACCACAAAGCTTGTGCTCATCACTCCCGAGGGCAGGCTGCTGTATCAGCATTACTGCTCAAATCAGGGTCAGCCCCTTGATATCATATCGTCAAAGCTGAAGGATATTTACAGGCTTGCAGGCGATAAGCTCAATATCAGGGCTTCTGCCGTAACAGGTTACGGCGAGGAGCTGATAAAAGCAGGTCTCGGCGTTGATTACGGCATCGTTGAAACCGTTGCCCACTACAAGGCAGCTGCATATTTCTGCCCCGATGTAGATTTTATCATCGATATCGGCGGACAGGATATAAAGTGCTTCAAGATAAAAAATAATGCCATCGACAGTATCATGCTGAACGAAGCATGTTCTTCGGGCTGCGGCTCGTTCATTCAGACATTTGCGGGTGCGATGGGCTATGATATCGCAAATTTTGCTCAGCTGGGACTTTTTGCCAAAGCTCCCGTTGAACTTGGCTCACGCTGCACGGTATTCATGAACAGCTCTGTAAAGCAGGCGCAGAAGGACGGTGCGACTGTTGAGGATATCTCTGCGGGTCTTTCCGCATCTATCATAAAGAACGCTGTCTATAAGGTCATCAGGGCGAAGTCCATAGATGAGCTTGGAAAAAATATCGTCGTTCAGGGCGGTACCTTCCTCAACGATGCTGTGCTGCGTTCCTTTGAACAGGAGCTTGGCAGGAACGTTATCCGTCCCGCCATCGCAGGGCTTATGGGCGCACTGGGCTGTGCGCTGTTTGCAAAGGAAAAATCTGCGGGCACACTGACCACTTCGGGTCTTATCACCGAGCAGGAGCTCAATGAGTTCACATATACCAGCCGTGCAGTACAGTGCGGCGGCTGCGGCGCTCACTGTAACCTTACCGTGATACGCTTCAATGACGGACACAGATTCATTTCGGGCAACCGCTGCGAAAAGGGTGCGGGCATAAAGATAACCGACCGCACCGAGAATATGATAGAATACAAGTTCAACTATATAAAGTCTCTCGAGGAAAAGAAGCCCCGCATGAAGCCCATCGCAAGGGTGGGGCTGCCGCTGTGCCTTTCTTATTACGACCTCATGCCGTTCTTTACACAGCTGTTCACCGACCTGGGCTTTGAAACGGTGTTCTCTGAGGAGTCCACCAGGGAGACTTACTACAAGGGTCAGCAGACTATCCCTTCCGATACCGTATGCTACCCCGCAAAGCTCGCCCACGGACATATCGAGAGCCTGCTTGAAAAGGGCGTTGACTTTATTTTCTACCCCTGCATGAGCTATAATATCGACGAAGGCGGTTCCGATAACCACTATAACTGCCCCGTCGTGGCTTATTATCCCGAGCTTCTCAAAGCAAATAACGATAAGCTCACAGAGGATAATTTCATTGCGCCTTATATCGACCTTAACAACAAGGGTCACGTTGCAAAGGCAATGGCAAGGGCGCTGAAGAAATACGGCATCACCGCAAAGCAGGTGATGGCACTGCTCAACCGTTCTTACTCGGCGCAGATAGATTTCCGCCGTGACATCAAGGGCAAGGCTCAGGAGATCATGCGTGAGGCAAGGCGCAAGGGTCAGAAGATAATAGTTGTAGCAGGCAGACCCTACCATATCGACCCCGAGATAAATCACGGTATACATAAGCTGATAGCTTCGCTCGGATTCGCTGTCATCACCGAGGACAGCGTGGCAGGTCTGGTGGAAACACCCGCACTCGATGTGCTCAACCAGTGGACCTATCATTCGAGACTTTACCGTGCTGCAAAGTATGTTTGTGAACATGATGATATGCAGCTGGTACAGCTGGTAAGCTTCGGCTGCGGTATCGACGCTGTCACCACTGATGAAGTCAGGGCTATCCTGGAAGAACAGGGCAAGCTCTATACACAGCTCAAAATAGATGAGATAACCAACCTCGGTGCAGCCAAAATAAGACTTCGTTCGCTTGCTGCCGCCCTTGAAGAAAAGGACGCACAGAAACAAAAGAAACTTTTGAAAAATGCTTAGGCTGTATATACGTGAGGACAGGTCCTCACAACTGTACTAGATAATTTTCGGAGGAACAGAAATGTCTGAGACTACCAATTCATGCAGCATACCTCAGTCGGGTTCTGACAGGGTAAATAGATCTTATTTCGATAAGTCCAGAAAATCGGACTACGTTGTACTCGTCCCCGATATGCTGCCCATTCACTTCAAGCTGATAATGGCGATCTATGAGCAGTACGGCTACCGTATGGAGCTTTTGCAGACCTCCACCCGAAGCGTCATAGATGAGGGACTAAAAAATGTCCATAACGATACCTGCTATCCCGCACTGCTGGTAATAGGTCAGTTTATGGACGCACTCAACAGCGGCAAATATGATCCCGATCATACCGCACTGCTCATCTCGCAGACAGGCGGCGGCTGCAGGGCTTCAAACTATATCCACCTGTTGAGAAAGGCACTTTCTTCCACCTATCCTCAGGTGCCCGTGCTATCGCTGAATTTCAGCGGACTGGAGAAAGATGCTTCGATAGAGGTCTCGCCGACCATAGCGCTGAAGCTGATATATGCCGTGCTTTACGGCGATATGCTCATGCTGCTGTATAACCAGTGCAAGCCTTATGAGATAACCGAGAATTCCACAGATGAACTGCTTGCAAGATGGCAGCACCGTCTCGGTAAACTTTTCCATACCAAGCGTGATTATATGAGCACAGCAAAGCATTACCGTGCAATGCTGAAGGACTTTGCCGCTCTCCCCAGAAGCAAAGAAAAAAAGCCGAAGGTGGGTATCGTCGGTGAGATATATGTAAAGTATTCTCCTCTTGCCAATAACCACCTGAATGAGTTCCTGCTCAGTGAAGGCTGTGAGCCAAATGTACCAGGTCTGCTGGACTTTGTTATGTACTGCGCTTCCGATGCCATAAATGACAGTAAGCTCTATGATACCAGAACGAAGAAAACTCTGCTTTTCGGCATTGGCTACGATGTGCTTTATAAATTCCAGAAGCAGCAGATCAAGATAATCAACGAGCAGGGCATTTTCCAACCGCCTCATGATTTTGAACATCTGCGTGAATGTGCCGATAAATATATCAATCAGGGCGTCAAGATGGGTGAAGGCTGGCTAATAACCGCTGAAATGGCTGCACTTGCCGAAACAGGTACAAAGAACATCATCTGCACTCAGCCCTTCGGCTGCCTGCCCAACCATATCGTTGCAAAGGGAAGTGCCCGTGTCATCAAGCAGGCTTATCCCGATGCCAATATAGTTGCCATTGACTATGACCCAGGTGCAACAAAGGTCAATCAGGAGAACCGTATCAAGCTGATGCTTGCAAATGCGGTGATGTAAATGGACGGGATAAAGTGGCTCCAAGAGTGGTATAAGTCCCAATGCGACGGTGACTGGGAGCATTGCTACGGGGTAAAGATCGAAACGCTCGACAACCCCGGGTGGTCAGTGAAGATAGATGTGAGGGAGACCGACGCCGAGGGCAGAACCTTTGAAAAGATATTTATTGACAACGGCGATGATGACTGGTACACCTGTTGGGTACAGGACGAAGTATTCCACGGCTGCGGAGACCCCAATAAGCTTGAAACTATAATATCGGTTTTCATAAAATGGTTCGAGAACGAATAGGATCGCCTGCACTGCATAAAACGAATGATGAAAGACGGCGTTTGCCGTCTTTTTATTTGTGAAAAAATGATAAAATCTCATTAATTTATATTGCAATTTCTTGCGCATTGTTGTATAATGATGTGTAGGTAATTTTATTGCTGCTTTATAGCTTTACGTTCCCCTGACAGAGAGGATGAATAATGAAAAGAAAAACTATTGCACTGTGCGTTACGGGCTTTGACTGGGAAAAGGAAAGCCGTATCGTTGACGGTGTTTGGCGTTGTTGTCTCGAAAAGGATATCAATCTGCTGATATTCGCTTCATTGCTTAGAAAACAGCCACTCAATTCTGAACAAACATACTCTGAAAGCATCATAAACGGCGAATCGGAAATATTCGACCTCATCAATTATAAGCTTGTTGACGGTGTGCTTATTTTAGGTGATACCATAATTCGTGATAAAGTTATTTCTGATATAGCTTCCCGTGCGGAAGTGAATGGTGTCCCTGTTGTGAATATCGCTGATCCTTCCCATCCGCTTCGGCATAATGTCCTTCTCAGTGACAGAAATGCTATGGAACTTTGCGTAAGTCATCTGGTGGAAGAACATGGGCTGACAAAGATCAATTTTATCGGCGGTTTCCCGGGAAATTATGAGACCGAGACACGCCTTGCCGCTTACAGAAAAGTCCTTGAAAGCCACGGCATAGCATTTGAACCTGAAAGGGTCGGCTACGGTGAATTCTGGCGAAAGGCTTATGATGTTACCGAGGGTTTCCTGAAAAACGGCGAACTGCCCGAAGCTATCGCCTGCGCCAGTGATACTATGGCTTTTTTCTGTATGGACTGCCTGAAAACACACGGCTACAAAATCCCCGAGGATATAATAGTTACGGGTTTTGACGGCATAAAGGAAAGCGAGCTGTATTCCCCCACACTGACCACCGCAAGGCATGCCTACGGTACCTCGGGATATGAGGCTGTGGCTGTGCTTGAAAAGCTGTGGGCAGGTGAAGATGTGCGTGAAGATATTTATGTCGATTCCGAGCTTATCTCAGCGCAGTCCTGCGGCTGTGTCCCTAAAAAGCAGCGTCTTGAAGATTTTTACGAAGACCAGATAGCATCACGCACCAAAAACCTTGAATTCAACCACGGACTTATCAAAATGGATACAAGGCTTGCGGCAGCTGAAACTTCCGAGCAGCTGTTTGCAAACTGCATAGTAGGTGCGGACTTTTTCCACCTGAAAAAATTGTATGTGTGTATCTCGGCGCATTTTGAACAAAGTGAGGACGACGGCATATCCGCCGATACCACCCGCATAGCTGATGATATGATGTGCATGTTCGACAGAACGGGTGAAGTCCCTGTCGGCAGCTGTTTCAAATCGCAGGACCTTGTGCCTGTAAAAGACCTCCTTTACGGTGATGAAATGGTGTTCATGGCTTTTTCGCCGCTGTATTACCGTGATGATATCATGGGTTATCTCGCTTATGAACCCAGCTTTGTGGGCGGTGCGGGCGACCTGTTCACGACATGGGTGCTCAACCTTGCCAATAACGCAGGCAGCTTTTATATGAAAAATCAGCTGAGTTATGTGGTCAAAAAGCTTGAGAACCTTTATGTACGTGACCCGCTGACCGAGCTTTACAACCGACGTGGCATGAACAGTTTCGGCGGCAGACTTGCTGCTGATGCTGTAAAAAACGGCAAAAGCCTGACAGTGTTCTCGGTGGATATCGATGACCTTAAACCTATCAATGATACCTACGGCCACCGCAGCGGAGATAATGCTATATGCAGGGCTGCGCTTTCGGTAAGGTCGGCAATGCCCGAGGGCAGTGTTTGCTGCCGTACAGGCGGCGATGAATTCGTGGTTATATGCGCAGGTCTTTCTAAGGGCAGCGAAAAAGAGTATATAAGTTTCATCGATCAGCAGCTTAAAAGATACGCCGATGAAAGCAGTACTCCTTACAGAGTCTCATGCAGCTGCGGTTATGCTACTGTGGACAGCGGCGAGTACGAAGGCCTCGAAAAGTTGATAACTCAGGCGGATATGGAAATGTATAAAGTCAAAACTGCAAAAAAAGCAGGAAGAAGATAGGAGTGTTCTAAATGGAATTTCAGGAGCTTATCGAAAGCAGAAGAAGTGTCAGAAAGTATGCCGACAGGGAAGTCACCCGTGAGCAGATAGAGGAGATCATAAGGGCGGCACAGGAAGCCCCCTCATGGAAAAACCAGCAGACCAGCAGATATTACTGTGTGCTCTCAAAGGAAAAGCGTGAGCAGATACGCACTACCTGTTTCCCTTCTTTCAATGAACAGCGTTCGGAAAATGCAGCGCTTATCGTTACTACATTTGTCAAGGGCAATGTGGGCTTCAACGATGAAGGCAAGCCAATAAACGAGCTTGGCGACGGCTGGGGCTGCTATGACCTGGGGCTTCAGAATGCCATTTTGCTGCTAAAAGCCAAAGAACTTGGTCTGTCAACTCTTGTCATGGGCATCAGGGACGCAGACAAGCTGAGAAACGCACTTGATATCCCCGAGACTGAGGAGATAGTTGCTGTGCTGGCAGTCGGCTATGCCGATGAATCCCCCAAAAGACCCAACCGCCGTGAACTTGCCGATATCTCAAAGTTCTTCTGATAGCGGATAAGCTTTTATAGGTGGCGGTGCTGATATGCCTGTAAGAATAAAAGGGGTTCCCGCAAAGCTGATCGAAGCCGCCAGAGAAGAATTTTTTGAAAAAGGCTTTAAATCGGCGTCTATACGTGACATATCATCAAAAGCCGAAACAAGTCCCCGTGCTGTTTATACACGCTTTAAAAATAAGGAGGAACTCTTTGCTGCGGTGGTTCAGCCTGTCCTTGACAGCTTCTGCGAACAGTTCATGGCTGACAAGTAAGAATACCGGGACGAGGAAAGCGCAAAAAAACGCAGACCCGAGGATTATTACATCAGGTACTTAGAGTATGCCTATGCGCACAGGACAGAGTTTATACTGGTCCTTGAAAAATCGGCAGGCACGAGGTATGAGAACTTTATAAAAGATCTTGCCGAGGCTGATATAAATTCGGTGGTCAGTCATCTTGAGATGCTGCACGACCATGATATAGAATTCGGCGCAGATCGATGTATTCCACAAAATACTCGACTGCGTGAGCAAGACCGCCTCCGCTGAGATGAGAGCTGCGTATAAGGCAGGCTTCAAAGACGGTGTTGCTCTGATGCGAGAAGTTCAGGAATAAACCTATCTTACACTAAAAGAAAGAGATATGTTCTCCTTGACAGAGAGCATATCTCTTTTCTTTCTGCTGATTGACTTACAGGGCTTAATGTGCTATAATCATAATGTATATATCTCCTTTTATATAAGGTGTGTCATATATGTACATTGATATAATATGAAGCAGAAGATCTGCTGATTTTTGATAAGGATATGAATATGGTTATCCCGCTGAAACATCATACCAAACAGCCTTTCGGCGGGAATTAACAGTAGTTGGCGGTATTCTTTTCCCCCGCCTACGGCAAATGCGTGAACGCATGGAAAAGAATACATCACAATACTTATATCTTGTTACACCGTTGTATAAAATGGTGTGTTAAAGGGATAACCACATAACGGAATAACAAACGGAAGGCGATGGCTATTATGCACGAAACAGATGAACAGCTATACTTGCGTTTTTTTACTGATGGAGACGAAAAAGCGTTTCGCTTACTTTTGGAGAGATATGAGGACAGCTTGACATTTTTCATCTTCGGCTTTGTAAAGAGTATGGAAGATGCAGAGGAACTGATGATGGACAGCTTTGCGGTCATCGCTTCGGGAACGGCTAAGTATAAATGTCAGGAAGGTTCTTCCTTTAAGACATGGCTTTTTGCGGTTGGGTGCAACCACGCAAGAATGTTCCTGCGTAAAAAGAAGTTTTCGTTTATAGCGCTTGATGAAAACGCAGAAATATCGGCAGATTCTCCCGAAGCAGCACTTCTTGCGGGAGAAAGCAACCGTCAATTGTATGAGGGCTTGTCGAGAATAAAGGCAGACTACCGCCAGGTGCTTCACCTGACCTATTTTGAGGATATGAAGCCTGATGAAGTTGCTCAAGTCATGAAAAAGAGTATTAAACAGGTCTACAATCTTCTGTCACGAGGTAAGAAAGCACTGCGTGAGGAAATGGAAAGGATGGGATACAGCTATGCGCAGTACTGATGAGCATTTACAAGAGATCATGAAACGCTCGCAGAACATCAAAGAGAAGAAAGCACTAAAAAAGGCGATGATCACGGAAGTCATCTCTGCCGCTGCTTGTCTTGTTCTGATAATATGTTCAGTATCTTTCTTTCCGCAGATGACTGATGTCGATAATGAGACAGCGCAAGCTCATTATGGCAGTTTGATACTTCAAGCCTCTTACATGGGGTACGTTGTGGTCGGAGCGCTTGCGTTTATCCTCGGTGTAATAGTCACGCTGCTTTCAATGCAATGGAAGAAGATGAAGCAGAAAGAGCTTGACAAGGAGCGTGACAAGAAATGACTTCGGGCTTGGCATATATCATTGCATTTATACATACTGCTGTACTTGCATATATCATCTTCGGCTCTGTCCGCCTGATAAAAAACGGCAAGAAGCTCCTTGTCACCGTGTTTTTTACCTTTTCAATGGTGAGTTTTATGCTGAGTGGCTTGTATTGGATAGCATACGACCTGCTTCGTCCCGAAACACGAATGCCTTTTGCAGCTAATGAGATCGGAGAGTGTGCTGGGTTTCTTCTTTTGGCGGCAGCCGTTTCCGCTATGACAGACAGCAATAAGGAGGTCAATGATAATAGCGGACTACCTCAAAAGGCGCAGTCGGTATTAAAGGAGAGCATCTTCTCCGTTCTGTTTACCACTGCGAATGTTGCCCTGTGGATAGCTTGGTCAGGAGAATGGTTTGAAGATATTATGGTGGGCGGAGCATTCGGATATTTGCTTTGTACTGCTGTCCGTGCGTTGAAACAGCGTAATATACTATCTAAAAAGGAATGGCTCATCATCGGAGGAGCTTGCGTTTCTTTGATCGTTTTGCAGACGATCAGCTTCTTTGTGACGAAGAATATACATACAGCTTTGGATATTGCTTGCTTCTCTCTGCTTGCTGCCGGTATGCTGCATTTTATAGTCCGTTGGATAAAGTCCCGAAAAAACGCTGCACCCATATCGTCTTTCTGCCTTGCACTTGCCGGCTTCTCGTGGACGATCATAGCCATGTATATGAATTCGGGTATTTTCTATATGATCGCACTGGCAGTCAGCGCTATGATGATGATACTGCTGTTGTTATCTCTTAGGAAAGAGGTGATGACCTCTTGATCTACGCTGAAAATATACTGATCTGTATCGCTGTTCCGCTGTTTATCTCGCTTATATTCGTCAAGGGGAACGCAAGACATTTCGTGGCTTCGTTCCTTGTGGGAATGGGTGTCTGCCTGATAGCAGCTTATATCAGCGGATTTACAGGGCTTGTCAACGGTCTGAATGAAAATGATACAGCTATCTTCATTTCTCCCGTCATAGAAGAAACGCTCAAATTCCTGCCCCTTCTGTATATCTTGGTTTTGTTCGCCCCTGAGAACGATGACCTTCTCCTATGCTCACTTGGTATAGGCGCAGGGTTTGCTACTTTTGAGAATTGCTGTCATATTCTCTCCGCAGGGGCTGAAAGTCTGACGTATATCCTGATAAGAGGGCTTGGTGTCGGTGTCATGCACATCGTCAGTATGCTGATGCTTGCTATGGGAATGGCTGTGATACGGCATATCCGAGCTTTTTCTGTTTCGGGCATCATCGGAGCTTTGGCTCTCTCTATGATGTTCCACGCTCTTTATAATCTGTTGGTATCCGAACCTGGTATCTCGTCCTATATCGGGTATGTTCTCCCGTTAGTGACCGCAGTGCTGCTGTATATCCCTTACCGCAAATTTCCAAGTAAGAACTGAAATCGTATAATATCGCACATTTCCGCCGACTTTATCAGTTGGCGGAAAATTTTTTTGGAATTTTATGAAAATAAGTGAGTAAAAATCGAAAAAGCTGCAATTAAGTAAGTGAAGGGGGTAATCAAGATCACAAAGGAGGGATAAGCTTGAAATATGATCGTGAAGCCAGACTCTGTGAAATAATGAGGCGTAGCGAGATGATCAAGAACAGAAAAGAGCATAGAAAGCTGTACGCACTGACTGCATCGGCATCAGCAGTTCTGCTTGTTTTAGCTGTTTTTATCGTTGACTTAGGCGGCATTGAAGCAGCAGGAACGGAGTGGACAGCTTACGGTTCGTTTTTGCTTTCCCCACAAGCAGGCGGCTATGTGCTGATAGCGGTTATCGCATTCGGAGTCGGCGTATTATCGACATTATTGACACAAAAATATCGGAAGGGAGGAAAACGAGGGCACGGCAATGGAGACAAAGAATAATGCTGAGAACAGCAAAAGCAAAAAAGTCATCATCGTTCTTATGTGCCTTGTGGCGGTGCTGATCGTGGTGATCAGTGTGCTGCTGTGGCAAAAGTCCAAGCCTGACAGTAAGCAGGACAGCTCAGACAGTGCTCAGACTACCACACGATCCACGCAATCAGACGGTGGAGGACTTGTTGTTCCCGACCGCCCCGACATGATCGATATTACTGCATACGAGACGATCAAGCTGAAAGCAGACACGTTGGAGCAGTCGCTCAGGCTGGAAAATCCACTTGATAATAACTGCTGGATGGTCATCACGCTTTCGCTTGAGGACGGAACGGAGCTTTGGAGATCGGAGGAGCTTCGACCGGGACAGCTCGTGCGGAGTATTACGCTGAATAAGGCGCTTTCCGCAGGAGAATATGAAAACGCCGTCCTCAGTTACAAGCACTGGACGTATGATGACAAGAAAGAGCCTCTCAACGGGGCGGAAACACTGGTCAAACTTGTAGTACAATAAATTCTATCAAATGGAGGTTTTGAGAAATGAAAAAGCTATTATCTATCGTGCTGAGTCTTAGTCTCGTCATGGCGTGTGTGCCTATGACGACAACGGCTGAAACAATACTTGAGCCTGATGAAGAAACAAGTATTTCGCTGACAGCCGAAGTCCCCGGACTGTCCTCGCTCACTGTTACAGCACCTACAAAGACAACATACAATATCGGTGACGAGTTGGACACTACGGGAATGGTCGTTACCGCTGTCTTCAGCGACAATTCGACAAAAGACGTTACATCTGATGTTACTCTGGACGGCTTTGATTCTACTGCTGAGGGCGATGTTACTGTGACCGTTTCGTACACCGAAAAGGATATTACAAAAACAGGTACATTTGAAGTAACCATCGTTGATACGTCTGTGGATACATATACTATTGCTGTTTCGGCAAATCCTTCCGAAGGCGGTACAGTCAGCGGCGGCGGTGAGTTTGAGGAAGATGATTCTGTTACCGTAACAGCTACGGCAAACAGCGGTTATTCCTTTGTAAAGTGGACGGAAAACGGCGAACAGGTCAGCACAGATGCAAGCTATACCTTTACCGCAACATCTGATCGTACACTGGTTGCTGTATTTGAATCTGATGAAATCATCTATACAATAACGATCGAACCCGGTGATGGAACAGGCGACGCATTTACCGTGGACAGCTCTACCATTATTTCCCGTGCCGAAAAATTGGCAGGAAATTATGATGCGTCAAAGGGCTGCTTTTATCTTGATAAGAACGGAAAAGTATACTATGTGCTACCCGAATATTGCTCGTTCACGGCTCCGGCTGATAAAGAGTTTGACGGCTGGGAAGCCAGCTTTGGCGGTATATTTGACGGCTCTACTATATTTGATATAGCAGAAACAGGGAGCTTTACGATCACTGCTCAGTGGAAAGGACCCGATCTCGATCCTCATTTAACGCTTTCCATCCCTGCAACCCTCGACATCAATTATGGTGATACACAGACTCCGTTTGATATTCAGGTAAAAGAAGGCGTATTCCGCGATGATATGGGCAATTATGAGGTACTTTTCCCGTATTCTTCTTTCCAATGCACTTCGCATGATGGAACGATACCTTTTACTGTCACCACAAATGCAGAAGGAGTTCCAAATGGTTATCATGGAGATAAAGCTTACTTTGCACTGTTTAATGATACACCCTTGCCCTTTAGCTGTCAGGGATTTATCAATATCACCAGTGAGGACTGGGCAGCAGCTAAGCCTGGAAAATATACAGCTACGTTAAGAGTTCAAGTAATGTGGTGCTAATAAATGGAGGAGTTCTATCATGAGTACATATTTCATTAATATGTACTCAGACTAAAGCAGATTGGGGGCGAGGTATGAAAAAGCATAAGCGACATGGACTTGTTGTTTTGTTCATGATGTGGCTTATCCTGTTTATGTTCTGCCCGACAGTAATTGCCGAAGCAAAAGAATACTCTGGCGATTATAATAAAGGCATCTCACTTTCAACAACAGTTCCGCCCTCTATCACATCAGGCGGCGGTGCGGAGTACCGCAAAGGCAGCACCGAAGGTCTGACATTCACAACAGACGATGCCGTAAAAGCCTTTCAGCGTGTTCTGATAGATGAAACAGAGATACCGCACGACAGCTATACCATATCGGGAGAGCCTCTGACCGTCACCCTGCATACGGACTATCTCGATACGCTCTGCGCAGGAGAACACAAGATTAAGATCGTCACGGCAAACGGCGAAGCGTCCGCAGATTTTAGTGTTATAAGCAATGCTCATCAGGAGAATGTTGAAGTAAGAAACGATTCGCCCAACACAGGAGACAGTGGTAATACTACGATGTGGACAATGATGCTCATCATGTGTTCGGGATCGCTTGCAATAGCATTCTCAACACGTCCGGAGCGCAGGAAAGATAATAAAAAGTGATGTGACACATATAGCAAGTTCTCTAAGCGATTTAGAGGGCTTGCTTTTTTGTCGGTAAACTCATTACGTTCCGCAAGCTCGGACGGTGCATCACATCTTTGCCCGACTTGCCGTCATCGCAATAGATACGATAAT
>CAMNMO010000016.1 GCA_946544695.1 uncultured Ruminococcus sp.
CTTGCTAAATCCGAGCGGATATGTATACTTTTGAATTCAGCCTGTCAAAAAGACCAAATAACCGTACCCTTTGCTTAAACGTTTACGTTCCTTCAAAGCATACGGACACCCCCGCCTCAGGCAGCAGAGGTGTCCGTATCTGTGTCCTTTGCGGTGTCAGCGCAGCATGTCCGAAAGTTCATCGACAAAGCTGCCCACCGAGCGCAGCGCCTTGCCTGCCCGTGCCTTCAGCTTTTTCTTGCCACGCTGACTTTTTCTTGATAACTCAAACGCCAGCGCACCCGCAGTAAGCCCTGCGGAAATGCCCGTCATCAGCGATCTGCCTACCATTTTCCCCGCCCCCTTTCATTCGGATATTTTTTTTAACTTCAAACGGCATCACAGGCTGCAATGCCGTTTTCAATAATATTTTACCGCCGATAAGCCCGTTTATACACCGTCGGACGACGGCTGATTTTTGCTTTTAATCACAGTTACATGACTTTCTTTCTCTCCCTTTTTGTCACAAGCTACAAAATGTTCATGAAAATTTATTTATTATTTACTGCCTACACCACTTTACAATTCAGAAAAAATAAGTTATAATATAATGGTATTAGAATATATGTTAACAAGGAGTAGAGATCAATTATGGGTATGACAATGACTCAGAAGATCCTGGCAGCCCACGCAGGGCTCGATGAAGTCAAGGCAGGACAGCTTATCATGGCTGACCTCGACCTGGTGCTCGGCAACGACGTTACAACGCCCGTTGCCATCAACGAGTTCAACAAGGCAGGCTTTACGGATATTTTCAACAAGGACAAGATAACAATGGTGATGGACCACTTCACACCGAACAAGGACATCAAGGCTGCACAGCAGTGCAAGCAGTGCCGTGAGTTCGCATCGAAGTATGATATCTCCCATTATTATGATGTCGGTGATGTGGGCATCGAGCATGCGCTGCTGCCCGAAAAAGGTCTGGTAGTTCCCGGTGATGCTGTCATCGGCGCTGACTCTCACACCTGCACTTACGGTGCGCTGGGCGCATTCTCAACAGGCGTCGGCTCGACCGATATGTGCGCAGGCATGGCTGCGGGCAAGACATGGTTCAAGGTACCTTCCGCCATCAAGTTCAACATCGTCGGCAAGCTCCCCAAGTACAGCGCAGCTAAGGACGTTATCCTGCACATAATCGGCATGATAGGCGTTGACGGCGCACTTTACCGCTCGATGGAATTTTCGGGCGAAGGTCTTAAAAACCTGACCATGGAGGACAGGCTGTGCATGGCTAACATGGCTATCGAGGCAGGCGCAAAGAACGGCATATTCGCTGTTGATGAAGTTACTAAGGAATACCTGAAGGGCAGGACCGACAGGGAGTACAAGGTGTTCGAGGCTGATGCCGATGCCGAGTACGATGAGGAATACACGATAGACCTCAGCGAGATCAAGCCCACTGTGGCATTCCCCCATCTTCCCGAGAATGCAAGGACATTCGATGATATCCCTGAGATCGCCATAGATCAGGTCGTCATCGGTTCATGCACAAACGGCAGGATCGAGGACCTCAGGGCTGCTGCCGAGATCTTAAAGGACAAGAAAGTCGCTGATAACGTAAGATGCATCGTTATCCCCGCAACGCAGCATATCTACATGACAGCCATGAAGGAAGGTCTGCTGGAGATCTTCATAAATGCTGGCTGCGCAGTGTCAACACCGACATGCGGTCCATGTCTCGGCGGACACATGGGCATACTTGCGGCAGGCGAAAAGGCTGTTGCTACCACAAACCGCAACTTCGTAGGCAGAATGGGTCACACCGAGTCAGAGGTATATCTGGCTTCACCTTACGTGGCAGCTGCTTCCGCAGTGGCAGGAAAGATAGCTCAGCCGAGCGACGTTATGTAAATAACGATATTTAAAGGAACAGCGTTCTGAGGATATACGAGCCGACGGGTACGGCTCTTTGGGTTTTTGGTATTTTGGATGGATCTTCAGAGGTAGGATATGGCTAAAAAGGTACTTATTACTAATTATATCAAGGAGGTCTTTTCGGATACGATAGCAAGCTCGATATACCGCACGGAAGGTTCGCACATGAGCGACAAGGAGCGTGCGGACAAGGTCGATGCAGCTGTGGAAAAAATCAGACTGAGCAATGTGCTGCTTTATGAGCAGACTCAGGAAATGATCAACAGGTGCGAGTTTGATTCATACAAGCCTGCGATGGTAAACAGCAAGTCATGCTACAAGCTGCTGAAAACGACAGGCAAATTCAAGAAGAAAACTCTGCTCTGCTATTTTATATCCAAGACCAAAGGTGAAATAACCGCCGAATATCTCGAGCGGGTGCTTGATGAGTTAAGGCGGCAGTCTGAGGGAGAAAATGTTTTCGGCTCGCCCGATTACATTGACGCCTGATAACGACTGACCTCACTGACAGACAGGAGGCGGGTAAATTGAAAAACTATTTATCGGATATCTTTTACGATACCATTTCAGGTATCATCACACAAAAATACGGCTCACGCTTCACGGACGCACAGCGCCGTGAAAAGATAGAGGAGTTCATCGAGCAGCTGAAAGCGGGCAACATGTTCACCATCGAGCAGACGCAGGCTATCATCGACAAAAAGGGCTTCAACAACTTTTACCCTGATTCGATAGATGGCGTTTCATGCTTCCGTCTGGTAAAGGAAGGCTTTTTCGGCAAGGCGAAGGTGTGCTATTTCATCACACGTACCAAAAGCAAGATGGACGCCGAGTATCTCGAAAAGGTCTATGAGGAGCTACGCAGACAGGCTGCGGGCGAAAATGTTTTCAATTCAGACAGATACATTGAATGACAAAGGTCTTTGGCATCTCCGTGACGGGGAGGCTGCATAAGACGCATATCCGCAGAAGTTGTCCTTTCATCTTAAATGCAAGGGACGGCTCTGTCGGCATGAGCCGAACAACAACTAAACAAAACCGATCAGAAAGGAGTTTTCATATAATGAAGGCTTGCGGCAAGGTACATAAATACGGTGACAACGTCGATACTGACGTTATTATCCCTGCAAGATATCTCAACACTGCGAACATGGAGGAGCTGGCACAGCACTGCATGGAGGATATCGACATAGATTTCGCAAAGAATGTAAAGAAGGGCGATATCATGGTGGCTAAAGCCAATTTCGGCTGCGGCTCATCGAGAGAGCATGCGCCTGCTTCCATAAAGGCAAGCGGCATCTCATGCGTTATCGCAAAGAGCTTTGCAAGGATATTTTACAGAAATGCCATCAACATCGGTCTGCCTATAATCGAATGCGATGAGGCTGCCGAGAGGATAGAGGCAGGTGACGAGGTGGAGATAGATTTCGACACAGGCGTCATCACCAACAAGACAAAGGGCGAAAGCTATCAGGGTCAGTCCTTCCCCGAGTTCCTGATAAAGATCATCAACTCCAACGGACTGCTCAATTCGCTGAAGGATCAGTAAAAACTCACCGCAGTATCTTTGCAGGTACTGCGGTATTTTTATGCACGGCGGCATATCATAAAAGCCTTCCCCGCTGCATTTGCGGGAAAGGCTTTTTTTATCAGTCCATCATGCCGCTCAGTAGATGGGCACATCGAAATTCTTTATCTTTTCAAACAGTATGTCGTCCTCAGACGGAATGTCGGCAGCCTGTTCTATCTCGCTGCGTATGCTCAGCATCTCACGGTCGGTGGAGGATATCACCTCTGCACAGGCACGCAGACGGTCTACTATCTCCTGCTCATTGTCCACAGCCTGCTTGTATTTCAGCTGGTGCTCCAGACTTGCCCAGAAGTCCATAGCAATGGTGCGTATCTGCACCTCCACCCGCATGTCACGCTTTTCTTCCGCAAAGAACACAGGCACCGTCACTATCAGGTGCAGGCTGCGGTAGCCGTTGGGCTTAGGGTTCGCTATGTAATCCTTTCGTGCTATCAGCGTTATGTCATCCTGCTTGATAAGTGCCTCTGCAATGGCGTAGATGTCATCTATATATGCGCATATCACCCTTACGCCCGCCACATCGCTCAGGTTATCCTCGATGTTCTGCGGGGTCATGGCAAGCCCCTTTTTCTGTAACTTCTCGGCTATGCTGGAAGTCCTTTTCAGCCTGGTGCTTATGAACTCTATGGGATTGCGGCGGTAGCGCACATTGAACTCGGTGTTGAGCACATCAAATTTGGTCTTGACTTCCTTGATGGCGCAGGTGTACATCATCATCAGTTCCTTGTACTCCACCATCGTGCCTATTATCTGTTTGGTCTGGCTGTATACCAGCTGCACCTCATCATAGCTCAGTGCGGGCAGCTCCAGCTCACTGTTATTTATAACATCGTTGAAAAGCTCACCGAAATTCTGTTCTTTCTCACTGCTCATGGTCGTCCTCCCTTTTTTGTCTCAGAACGCTTCCCTGCTGACATAAGAGAACAGCTTTTCACGCAGCGCAGACTCCTTGCTGCGGCTGACGGGCAATGAGGTGTTATCCTCCATCACCACGTTCCTGCTCTCTATCCTCAGCACCTTTGGCATGGATATGAGATAGCTGCGATGCACCCTGAAAAAGCCGTACTGCTCCAGTTCCTTCTCGTAGTCGCTGATATTGCCCCTTACCGAAAAGCTGTCAGCTGCGGTGCTTATCAGCACATTCTGGTTCTGGGCTTCTATGAAAAGGATATCTGAAAGGGCTATCTTCTGTTCGCCCTCATTGGTCTTTACCCATATAACCTTTCCGCTGTCGAGCCTTGCCTGAACATAGTCGATCACTTCCCTGAGTTTCTTTTCCTCAGCAGGCTTTGTCAGGTATCTGAGCGCATTGACTTCGTAGCCCTTTATTGCATATTCGATATGCCCCGTCAGGAAAACTATGCACACATCGGCACTCAGTTCACGCAGCATGCGTGCCAGCGTTATGCCGTCCATATCGGGCATCTCGATATCGAGAAAGACCAGGTCATACGCCTTGTATTTAAAACTTTTCAGCAGTTCATCACCGCTGTTGAATTCATCAGTTATGATATCGAGACGGTTGTACAGCCTATCCACAATACCCCTGAAATAGTTTAAAAAGCACTGTTCATCATCACAGACCGCTATCCTCATAGCCGATACCTCACTTGAATGCACATAATGATATACCAAATGACATATTATCTCCAAGCATGAAGAAAACTATGCCGTTCATTATACTTTAAATTATATCACATTTTTGTTCATCTTTCAAGCGGTGACAACAAATTTTACAAATCGGCACGAACACTCACGCAGCAGCGGTCTCGCCCGCCTTTTTGCCACGCAGATAGTATGCATAGTAAGCAGCTGCCATCGTGTAGCTTATAACTGCGCCGTAAAGGTCAACGGCGAATATCTGCTTTGCGGGTGCAAGACCCAGCACATCCACCAGTGTATGAACGATCACAGGTATAAGTATACTTCCCGACTTTGCACGCACCACCGCAAACACCAGACCGATCGCAAAAGCGTAAGTCACCTGAAGCAGCGTGGATCTGAGCGGGACATCACCGATATTCAGCAGGTGTATCAGCCCGAATGCCACGCTTGAAATGAGTATCGCCCTGTTCTCGCCCCATTTTTTCTCTGTCATTCTGTAAACACTGCCACGAAATATCAGTTCTTCCATTATGCCTATCAGCAGGCATTGAACGAACAGCATGGGATATATATGTATCTTTGTACAGAAAAAGTAGGGCAGATTTGTCGCAAGCATTATAAACGCAAGCCCTGCTATCGGGCGGCAGTCGGTGTAGTCTCCGACACACACGCCGAAGCTTTTGTTGTCCTTGTACCTCCTGATGCACAGGTAGGCAAAGAACACCGTCAGTGCATAAGCGATGAGTGTACCCAGCCATTTTATGCCGAAAAGCGCTGCGAACAGTCCTTCAAGTATCTGTGAAGCGAACAGGTACAGCAGCATAAGAAGTACGGTCGTTCCTAACATTTTTTTCATAAGTATGTCTCCTCTCTTTGATGATATGAGTATAGCACATTGCCGAAAAAAATGTACCGGCTTCGTGTGAACAGCAGATAAAGTGTCGTGAACTGCAAAAGCTGAGTGCAGATACCGTTTGACCGCAGATAAAAATAATGTGCCCGCAGGGGTTGAAATTTCGGGAGAAATGTAGTATACTATAAAAAAGAACTTCGTACAAATACATGGCATAACATGAAAGGAAGGCTGATCTTTAATGAGCAAGGGAATGAAAGTATTCATCATCGTATTCACATCGGTAGTTGCCGCTGTTGTTACCGCAAATCTGGTCACAGAGATCTTCAAAACGAAACTGAATAAATACTATTCTGTTGAAAGATGAGAACAAGCGGCTGTCCGTTAAATGCGGGCAGCCGTTATTATTTTACAGCCGACAGCCGCACAAAAACGCAGTACCCCGAAAGAGCGGGATACTGCGCAATATGATCGTTATTGATCGAACTTCAGGCAGTCCTCAAGGTTGAGCTCGTACATGTTGTTGTAGGTAGGCTCAACAGGAGGCTTGCCGATAAGTCTGTAAAACTCGTCGGAACCATACTTCTTGATGAAGTCCATAGTGTGGCAGTTGATGGTCAGCTCCTCAAGCAGCTTTCTCATAACAGGGCTGTCAGCACCATAAGCAGCTTCCATGAATACGAACAGGTTCTTCAGACCCGTCATAGACTGGCTGGTAACGTTCTTCGCACCGTTGAGCAGGTTCGTGAAAGCGTTCTGTATGATGATGGTACATCTCTGCTTGTTGTCACGGCCCTCGTTGGTGCACTTGTCAAGATAAGCTTCCAGATTGTGGATTATCCAGTGCTGTATCTTCTTGTTGGAAGGCGAGATTATCCTTGCCTTTACAGCCATATCCAGATTCTTCTGGGTGGTCATGATGTGCTCGGCGATGATCTGACGGCAGGACAGACCCTCGTTTATCTTGATGAGTATATCTTCAAGCTTGGGGTGTATCTGACGTATCATCTTCTCCATCTGGATAGTTGTTCTCATGGTGTAGGTAACACCGTCCATCAGCAGGTTCAGCACAGCGATAGCCTCTTCGGTATCAGCCTTGGCTGCCCTGTCAACAGCTTCCTGTGTGATGTTGCCGTCAAGTATGCTGTCGGGATCGTAGATCTCACGCAGCTCATTGAACCTGCAATAGAACTCGTAGAACATGGGTGCGATATCGTGATCCTGAAGATACTGACCGATCAGTTCGAGAGTGACAGCCATGCCGTCGATCTCATACAGCTGTATCATTTCGGAAAGGTCTTCCCATGCACGTGCGGTTATGATCTTGTAGTTGTGTCTGTCGGTAGCATCTATCTCATAATAGTGACCGGGATGCAGCTCAAGATATGCAATGATAGCAGGGTGAACACCGCCGTAGTAGCCGTATTCCTTCCAGCACAGGAAGTCTGCCTCGCACTCGACCTTCTTGAAACGGTCCCATGTAACGATATCGAACTCGTTAACAGACTTGTTGAACTGAGGGGGGTTACCTGCGGTAACTATTACCCATCCGGGAGGTATCTGGTGCAGACCGAAGATCTTGTACTGCAAGAATTGCAGCATGATAGGTGCCAGCGACTCGGATACGCAGTTTATCTCATCGAGGAAGAGTATGCCCTCACGGATATGTGTCTGCTCCATTGTATAATAGATATTTGCGATGATCTCGGACATGGTATACTCAGATACCTTTACGTCCGCACCGACGAAGTTTCTCTCAACGATAACAGGCAGACCCATCGCAGACTCTCTGGTCTGGTGAGCCATCGAGTAGGATATCAGGTTGACACCTGTCTCCTGTGCTATCTGGTCCATGATAGCTGTCTTTCCTATACCGGGAGGTCCCAGCAGGAAACAAGGTCTCTGGTGCTCGATGCTGATCTTATACTCGCCGAACTCGTCCTTTATCAGGTAAGCTCTTATCGAGTCGAGGATCTGCTGCTTAGCGTCTTTTATGGTCATAAGCAAAAACTCCTTCAACACAGAATAGACAAAATCTATCCCAAAAATTTTCACTTAATATTATACACTATATCCAAATCCATGTCAATAGCAAAAAACAATTTCGGAAATGTGACTTATTTTTATTAATTAAATATATGCAATTTGGCAACTCACCACACTGCATGCAGCGATATGGTCATTTTTACCATAGCTGTAAAAGTGCAAAATTTGACGAAGATCAAGCATAAATATCCACAATATACAAATATTTATCTCACGATCTGCCCCGCAGGATAAATGATACACATAAGGATATTCACAAATATGAACATTGAAAACGTTGGCTGTACACACTGTAAAATCAACACTAAATAATTTGTATAATATTCCAAACTGCTCATGCTTGAAAAATGGGTGATATTATGTTAAAATATACATATATTGGGGGAGGTATGCCGTGCTTTGCAGACCTCCCCGATGCGGCGCTTCGTCAGCCTGCTGCAAAGGCAGTCCGACGGGCAGATATATAGATAAGGTAGGTAGGGCATATAATGAAGAAAAACCGTAATGCTCCAACAGCAAATGATTTTGTGAAAAGCCTTGACAGGGGTGAGCGCAAAAAACGCATGACGCTACTGACTTTGCTTATCATACTTGCCGTTGTGATAGCTGTGGTCGTGGTAGTGCGCATGAGCATAGCCCGACGCAACAGGATCACTATGGCAAAGAATGCCATCACTCAGCTGGATATACAGAGCACCTATAAAGAACCCGAATTCCCAGACAGTGAGGACTGGGACGAGGACGGTGTCAGCAACTCCCGTGAGGAACAGAGCAGTACGGGCGTGCAGAATGCCGACACTGACGGCGACGGCATCAACGACGGCGACGAGATGACGCTGGGCACCGACCCGCTCAACCCCGATACGGACGGCGACGAAATGCTGGACGGCTATGAACTGATGGCGGGCACCAACCCACGTCTGGGCTGCACCGACGGCGCCACCCCCGATGAGAGCAGAGTGGTGGTGGTCGAAAAAAAGCTGGACGGCTGCCTGCTCGAACTCAGCGGCAACCCCAACATCGCAGGCGCATCGCTGGAAAAGCTCGATCTTTTCGGCATAGCTGCCAACCCCAGCGTTGTCTCCAGCGCTTATGACTATTATTCGGAATACCCCTGCATGCAGGCTTCCATAAAGATAACGGTGGATAAGGACAGGCTCAAAAAGAGCGGCTGCACCTACGATGACCTGAAGGTGCTGCGGTTTGATGCCGATACCCGTGAGTACATCTCCATCGAATCTATGCCCGACAGCAAGAAGGGATATGTGCAGGCTAACATCACCGAGCCCGGCACCTATGTGGTCGGCTCCGACAAATCGGTGAATGAACCTGCCACCACAAGGGTGGCTTTCCTGATAGACAACTCGGGTTCGATGTACCCGAAGGAACTCTGCCCCACATCTTCGGAGAACGATGTGGACTTCAAAAGGCTTGACTTCACCCAGTCGCTGATAGATAAGTTCGACAGCGACTTCCGCATCAGCATAAGCAAGTTCACAGGCACATATACCAAGATGTGCGACTTCACTGATGACAGAGGGGAGCTGCGTGATGTCCTCAACCGCATACGCACGGAGGACGAGATATTCAACGGCACATACAACCAGACAGCCCTGAAAAACTGCATCAACGAGTTTACCGCAAAAAGCGACGGCAAGTATGTGAACATCATCGTTATGCTTTCGGACGGTGAGTCTGACGAGGTGGACGCTGAGACCATCGAAAAGCTTTCAAAGCTGGCAAACGAAAAGTCAGTCATCGTGCTGACAGTAGGTCTGGGCAGAGATATCGACCGTGCATGGCTCCAGGAAGTTGCTTATTCCACAGGCGGCAAGTATTACTCCGCTTCTGATGCGACTGCGCTGGACGATGTTTACAAGCAGATAGTCACCACACTCAACTACGATATCGTGTCCTATTCGGACTCCAATGACGAAGTTACGGGCTATTCGCTGTACAACACAGGCTTTGAGCCCGCAAGGAACGGCTTCGCTTTCAAGAATTTCAGGACTACCACCACCGCAAGCGTTGACTTCGGTATGGCTGTAATGGCAAGGGACTGGTATCTGGGAAGCGTGCAGATGTCGCTGGGCGATATCGAACCCGCAGACCCCTCTGTACAGAAGGTCAACGCCGCAGGCTATGACCTGAACGGCACCGACGCAGGCAAGGCTTATGAGGAACGCAAGACGCTGGGTACTGTCATTCCCGAGCTTTTCAGGCATAAGTATGCCGATGTTTCGGAGTACCTCGACTATACCTCCGAAGGCAGCACGCTGAAGGTCAAAAAGAATTACCGCATGGACTGCGAGAATATGGGCTGGAACATCACCGAGCGTGAGATAGAAGCGGGCAACCTGCTCTGGTCAAGGGTCGAGCTGCTCAACATGAATATCGCAGACGGTATCGACAAGATAGCCCGTGGATACGGCGAAAGCGATGCTCAGCTGTGCGCTGCACTGTACAGGCTCAATGCTTTGCAGTGGGACGACGCTGACTGCGAATTCAACCTGACAGGCGGCGATGAAGGCTTCACGATGCTCCAGCAGCAGCTGAGTCTGGGCGTGCCTGTGGTGACCACCATAGATGACACACATACAGTCAACACTGTGGGTCTCATAAGGGATTCAAGCTGCCACAGAAAGTATATCCTGAGGATCTATGACAACAACTACCCCACCAAGATAAAGGAGCTTTATCTTGAAAAGAAACCCGTTGCCGATCTTGCGATAGACTCAAACGGCGGAACTGAGGTCAAGGGACAGACCTTCACCTACGAAGCCACCTACGAGGGCAAAAAGGTCGGGCTGTCATTCTCAAACGTGGCTGAACACTGACAGGTATCATAAAAACGGTAAAGCGGCGCAGGAATGTTCCTGTACCGCTTTCATCATATCGTATTCAGAGATACACGGATAGGACAATATGTCGTATATATAGAAATATGAAAACGTTTTCCATAAAAATTGCACAAAATAAATGTGAAAAGTTTGTGATACTTTTTTGTCAGCAAGCGAAAAATCTTCGCTGAAAATACTTGACAATCGGCAAAAATGCTGTTATACTGAAAACTAGGAATTTGGGATAATATAAATTCCGGAATATATTTGAATTTTGGAGGAGATCAATAATGAGGATTTCAAAGATCATCGCAGGCATGTCCGCAATGGCTATCGCTTCTGTAATGGCAGTTACTGCTAACGCAAACTCAATCGCACCTACCGATGAGGCTGCTGCTTCAAAGGAATGGATAAGCACTTTCGCTGACGGCGACTATGTTGCAGGTTCCAGCTTTGACCCCAACTCCGACTGCGAAGTTACCGTTAACTTCGAGTGGACCGACAAGGGTTCCGAGGCAAGCTTCTGCGCATTCAAGCCTGCATTTGCAAACGGTTGGGAGAGCCTGTTCCTGGCTAACCCCGATTACATTTCCGGCTGGCCGCTGAAAAACGACCTGGAGACCAATGATGAAGAGCAGCTGATCGACGAGAACGGCGACC
Organism: uncultured Ruminococcus sp.; assembly: GCA_946544695.1. Taxonomy (GTDB): domain Bacteria; phylum Bacillota; class Clostridia; order Oscillospirales; family Ruminococcaceae; genus Hominimerdicola. The sequence continues at coordinate 11,513 of CAMNMO010000016.1, forward strand.
TTGTTCCCTTCGCTATCCAGGACGATGACGGTTGGTTCCAGATCTATGACACCAGCGTAACTTCCGTTACCTTCACCATGAGCGCTGCTTGCCTGGCTGACATGCAGGACAACGTTTACTATGGCAACGGTGCTGCTACCACCAACGATGACGGCACTACCACTGACTGGGACGGTTTCCTGATCCAGACAGGTAACAACGGTATCAACATCACTTCTATCGACTTTTCTCAGGACGTTAAGCTCCAGAGCGAAGTAGCTGCTGAGGCACCCGCTGAGGAGTCTAAGGCAGAAGAAGAGTCCAAGGCTGAGGAGAGCAAGGCTGAGGAGTCTAAGGCTGATGAATCCAAGACCGAGTCTAAGGCTGAAGAGTCCAAGACCGAGAGCAAGGCTGAGGAGTCTAAGGCTGCTGCTAACAACACCAACAGCAAGGCTGCTACCACCACAACCACAACTACAACCACCACTGCTACTTCTTCCGCAGCATCTGACAACACCAACCAGGCAACAGGTGCTACCGCAGGTCTGGCACTGGCTGGTCTGGCACTGGCAGGCGCAGTTGCAGTAGTTTCCAAGAGAAAGTAATTTCTTTAAATATCTGAAACTTACAGAGACCCCTGTGTTATTCAGGGGTCTTTTTCTGCGCCGAGATGAAAACGATTTCCGTGCAAATAGCCCTTATTTTCAGTGTAATATTGTGCAAATATAACATTGAAAAGCAGGCGCAAAAATGGTATAATACAGTAGTAAAATAAGGTGGGGCAAGACCCCGAATGTATATCATGATGGAGGGTATTTTAAATGAAAAAGATCCTTGCAATGACACTTGCACTGACAATGTCGGCACTGATGTTCGCTTCGTGCGGCGATACCGCTGACAGCAAAGAATCCAAGGCTGAGGAGACTACAACTACCGCAGCCGAGACTGAGGCTCCCGAGGAGACAGAAGCTCCCGAAGAAACAGAGGCACCCGAGGAGACTGAGGCTCCCGAGGAGACCACCCCTGCTGAGGACGGCGCTGCTGCTGTTGACAATTCCAACTGGAAGCCTCTGGATAAGATCGCAGATGCTCTGGAGGACTACGATAACGCTACCGTAACATTCCAGCCCGACAGCGATGTTTCCAACATAATCACAATGTTCAATGAGCCCGTTTCCGACCTGCTGCCCGGCGATGAAGGCTATGACGGTGACGAGGCTAAGGTAAACTTCTCCGTTCAGGAAGTTGCAGGCGTTCCCATGCTCAAGTGCGATGAGGAAGTTTATGACACCGCTGACGAGGAAAACAACGGTCATAAGACCCTCAAGCTGAGAGTTGACATGAACAAGCTGTTTGAAGCACAGCCCGAGCTGATGGACAGCATCTTCAACGTTAAGGTAGAGATGGTCGCTATCGCCCGTGAGCAGGCTGTTTACGATGATGGTCTCGGTCCTGTTACCGTTGGCTGGTACGGCGGTGCTGTCGGCTCCAACAACAACGGCGCATGGAACGGCAACCTGGGTACTTACGATATGGCTTCCGATCAGGGCGAAGGCTGGTGCAACCAGTGGTCTCACTGCGTGGCTTCCGCAAGAGTAGGTCTGAAGGATAAGGCTAAGTTCAACCACGAGTATGAGACTAACTACACCACCATCATGGCTTGGATAGTTAAGAGCGATATCGACCTGTACATCGCTGACATCGTATTCGAGGACGATGCAGGCAACGTTATCCAGCTGCCTGAGGGCGCTATACCCGGCGGTGCAACTTATGAGCAGGAAGAAAATGTTGACGCTGATTCTGACGGCATCATCGAGTATTCCGAGGACGGCACCGTTATCCTGGAGCAGTAATTCTCAAACATAATAGTTCAGCCCCCGAGCTTTCATCGCTCGGGGGCATTTTGTTTGTCACCGTTTGAACTTCGCTGTCAGGCGGTCGGGTATCTCCAGCTCGGTTATCTCACCGCCGCTGACCTTCGCTGTGAACCGCATGCCGTTCACCTGCCCCAGCTCGCTGATGCTGTTCTTACCCTGCGTACAGCTGACTTCCCTGCCCGCCATAACGTCCTCAAGTGCGCCTGTCATCAGCGGCATCAGCGCATATTCGGGCACATCTTCATTGTCTGCAAGGTATTCAAGACCTTCAAAACTCATGCGGCAGCCTTCGGGGTCGGTGGTCAGGGTCAGCCCCGCTATGCATTCAGGCTCGGTAAATTCGCATTCCCAGACGTCCGCAGCGCCCCGCCTCAGTCTGGCGGAATATTCCCTGCCGCCAAAGGTCATCATCACAGTCTTGTCAAACTCCTGTGAGACCTCATCGGGCTTTGCTTCCTTTGTCTGCGCCTTGCAGCCCGCAAGCAGCGAAATGACGGTCAGCACCGCAGCAGCGTGTATCATCTTCATGGCATATCCTCCCATAAAAAAAGCGGCTCCCCATTGAAGGAAGCCGCCTTGTATCACGGTGAATATCAGTCCTCACCTTCCTCAAGGTGCTTGAGGAAGAACGGCATGAACGCCAGTATGTCTCTTGCCAGTATGCCACGCTCGGAACGCTTTTTGCTCAGTTCTTCAGCACATCTGCCCATCACCAGGCAGGCAAGTATGCAGTTTATCAGCGAGGAACGCTTGGTCTGTGCAGTAAGCGAAGCTATCAGACCTGCCAGCATGTCGCCCGAACCGCCCTTTGAAAGCGCAGTATTGCCCGCCGTGACTATCTCTGTGCGGTCAGCACAGCAAACGATGGTCTCAGAGGATTTCGATACCACTGTTACGCCATACTTCTTTGACAGCCCGTAGCTGTATTTCAGCCTGTCCGCCAGAACAGCTTCCTGTGTCACGCCGCAAAGCTTTGCAAGTTCGCCCGGGTGAGGTGTGAGTATCACCGTTGACTTTTTCTTCAACAGTACATCTATATTCGGGACAAGCGAATTTATTCCGTCCGCATCAAGTATGACAGGCACGGGTGACCCCTCTATCAGCTTAGCCACCAGCTTTTCGGTCTCCTCTGTGTGACCCATGCCGCAGCCTATCAGCAGTGCTTTCGCATCATCAAGTCTTGAAAGTATCTCATCTGCATTGTCAGAAGTCATGCAGCCGCTTTCGTCTGACTTCATGGTGCTGAAAATGCATTCATACAGATTCGCAGAAAGCGAGCTTACCACGTTCTTTGTGCTGCATACCTCCACAAGTCCCACGCCCATGCGCATAGCTGCCGTTGCACTTATGCCTGCCGCACCGATGTATCTGTCGCTGCCGCATACGCAAACAAGCTTGCCGAAGGTGCCCTTGTGCGCCCAGGGCTTGCGTGATGTCAGGAATTTCTGACCTATCTGTCTGTCGTTAAGCATGCATGCCTTTGAGTATATCTCGTTCTCCATCACAGGGTCGCCTGTCGTGGCTGCTGCGGGTATGCCTATGTCCTCCACGTATATCTCACCGCAGAAATACTTTGCGGGCGAAAGCAGCATGCCCAGCTTCTTTGCGTGCATGGTGACGGTCACGTCAGCCTGTACCGCAAGAAAACCTGCCTGACCGCTGACTGCGTCAACACCCGATGGTATATCACATGCGATGACACGCTTGGCGTTGGTGTTCAGATGAATGAACAAAGGCTGAAGGTCTCTTTCAATCTCGCCCGTGAAGCCTGTGCCGAAAATGCAGTCTACCACAATGGTGCTGTCATCAATGGCGTGTGCCCACGGGTGAGTGGTGTCGCCGTCGTAGAACATCACTTCAATGTCCTTGTTCAGCTGGTCATAAGCCTTTGAAGCTGCCTCTGTCGCAGGCTTGCCGCAGCACAGCACGACCTTTGTGCTTATGCCCGCCCTGTTCAGGTTGTTGGCTGCCACCATACCGTCGCCGCCGTTGTTGCCCTTACCCGCCAGGATCACCACCTCTGGTGTGTCGGGCATGCCGTCCCTGCCTGTCTCACGGATAACATGCACTGCCAGCTTTTCACCCGCATTATCCATAAGCGCAGAAGCCGAAACACCCAGTTCCTCCGAGCGCTTCTCACAAGCCTTCATCTGTTCGACGGTAAGTATCCTGTCCTTTATCATTTCCGTTCCTCCTTTTCCCGCAGCCGTTTCGGCTGTCAGTAAGATGATCGTGTCGAACGGCATCGGAGCACGCTGTCATGCCGTTCATTATAGAATATGGTCTGTCAGAAAGCATGACCATACGGTTTTACAAAACATTCAGTCCCCCTTAGGGAAAGCTATGACCGTTGCAGCAGCATGATCCCTCGTGTGGGTTATCGACACCGAAAAATCCAGCCCACGTTCGTCAGCCGCCTGCTTCGCCCTGCCGTAAAGCTTCAGGTGCGGACAGCCAAGTTCGTCCCTCACGACCGAGACTTCCGCCAGTTCAAACCCACGCACGCCCGTGCCGAGACATTTGCCGAAGGCTTCCTTAGCAGCCCAGCAGCCCGCCATACTTTCGGCGGGGTCACGCTTTGAAACGAAATACTCCAGTTCATCGGGTGAATAGACCCTTTTCACAAAACTTTCCCGCTCACAGCTTCTGCGAATTCGGGCTATCTCCACAAGGTCGGTGCCCACAGAAAAAGCGGCCATCAGTCGAAGTCCTCCGCAGGCTTTTCGGAGACATTCACCTTGCTGCGCAGTGTGCGGGGCAGGTGGGTCCTGATGACTCTCAGCATATCATCATCGGGGGTGAAGATGAGCCTGGTATCACCGAGGTCTGCGTGTTTGAAATCGAGGTACCAGTCAGTGAGTTCGCTGTTCATGGCAGAAGCGATGACAACGCTTCTGTCGCCGTTATCAGCGCCGTTATACTGACCTATATCGGTAGCTTCCGTCACCTTGACGGTAACGAGATGTTTTCTGCTTCTTGCGGCGATGACCTTGTCAACATCGAGGTCGCCGTTAGTGAAGATATATTCATATTCAAGATTCAGGTTCTGGATAAGATAAACAGCGCCGTAGATTATGACACCTGCGATAAAGAGTGCCATAGGGAGGAAACCCATGACCATTATCGCAAACATGACAACAGCGAATCCGAGAGCGACTGCTGCGAAAGAGATCAAGAACCTGAGTGTAGAGTCCTTGCTTGTATTTTCCTTTTTAATAATTTGTTCTTTAAAACTATCCATTAAAAATGCCTCCGAAAAAGAAAATGCTATGAACAGGAGCGAATGTCCTATTCTTTAGAATTATACCACATTTTTTTAATTAATGCAAGCATATTTATGTGATATATGAATGAAAATAGAAAAAAGAAAAAGCGAAACGCAAAATAAAAACGCTTGTTTCTTTGGCATATCTTTTTCATCACGGAAATCAATTTTGACAAAACAAAGCTGTATTTTGCGTATTCTCCCCCGCCGAAGGCGGGGGGGAATACACTCAACACCATATTTTACAGCCGTAATG
>CAMNMO010000017.1 GCA_946544695.1 uncultured Ruminococcus sp.
CCCCCGCCGTACGGCGGGGGAGAATACACAAAAAACAGCTTTGTTTTGTCAAAATTGATTTCCGTGTATGGAGACAGACCGCACCGAAATGATACCAAAGTGCATTATGCTTACTTATTAAAAAAACAGAGCCTCCGCAGAGACTCTGTTTCTGTTATCGCTTATAATTTAAGTAAACTTACTTCACCCTGACCGAAGCCGAACCGTAAGAACCATTGTAGGTCTTTCCGCCGACAGTGCGGTATGCCTTTACTGTGAAGTAATAAGTGCTTCCGCTCTTGAGACCTGTTTTAGTGTAACTGCTGCCTGTTGAGGTCGTAAGGCGCTGCCATGTTCCGTTGGCAGATGTCTTGTAATAAACGATGTAGCCTGTTGCACCTGTGACCTTGTTCCATGAAACAGCAGCCTTGCCCTTTGCGTTAGATGCAACCTTAAAAGTCACATTTGCGGGGTTGGTGGAAGTTGCCTGACCCTTGTAGGTGTCGCTCATAACAGTCTTGCCGCCTACTGTCTTGTACGCACGAACTGTGAAATTATAGGAAGTTCCCGCTTTAAGACCAGAGATGGAAACGCTGTTTGCAGAGACGGTCTTTATCTTCGACCATTTCTTTGTAATGTTGTTATACTGGTAAACGTAGTAGCCTGTCGCACCGTTTACTTTTGTCCAACTCATTGTGGTCCTTGTCTGTGCAGGCTTGTAGGTTATGCCCTTGACTTCCGGAAGGGTGGTCACGCCTGTAAGGGTGTCAAAGCCCTCACTCTTGACTGTCGTTGTGCCGACTGTCTTGTATGCACGCACTGCAAACTTGTAGGCTGTGCCTGATTTAAGACCGCTTATCGTAACGCTGTTAGCGGTAACAGTCTTGACGTTCTTCCAGGTCTTGGCAGCGGTGTCATACTGATAAACATAGTAGCCCTTTGCGCCGCTCACCTTGTTCCAGCTGACAGTCGCACTGTTGTACTTTGTAGAAGCCACCTTAGCGCCCGATACTTTAGGCAGAGTCGTCACGCCGCTGACCTGAGCGTACTTAGCAGCAGGGAAGTCCTTGCCGCTTACGGTGTTCACAGTCTTGACTGCGAACTTGTAGGAAGTGCCTGCTTTCAGGTTCTTGAAGGTGTAGCTGTTTGTCGCCGCCGATACCTTCGCAACTCTCGTCCAGCTGCAGCCGTTTTCGGAAACATAAACGTACTGGTCGGTGTAGCCGCTGCCCTTAGTCCATGTCACCAAAGCAGAATTGTTGTTGATCTTGCTGACCTTCATGCCCTTGACCAGCGCAGTGGGCGTAGGCGCATTTATCTTGAAATTCAGCGTTTTGCTGCCCGTGTAACTGCCCTTGCCCGTTATGATGACAGTCGCCGTGCCGACATTAACATTGTTCTTGTAAGTAACAGTGTAATCTGTGCCGTTTTTCAAAACCGTACTGCCATTCTTGACAGTCACCGCAGGCTTGCGTGCCGTACCGTTGTAGGTGTAAGCTGAGGTGGAAAGGGTGGCAGTGCAGGTGGAGATAGGCTTTGCATCCAACAATACATAGTCAAAGCCATTGTCAATAGCATACTCCTCACCTGCGGTGTTTTGGTAGCAGTAGATCTTAAAATCGGGGAGTAAATATGCTTTACCGTCACAATAATAATAACCAAATGCTTCTTCTCCTATGCTTGTTACAGATTTTGGTATGGTTATTTCTTTCAGACTTATGCAACCTTTAAAAGCATCATAACTAATATTTGTCACACTATCAGGTATGGTTATGCTTGTTATGTTTGAGCAGTCAGAAAATGCTCTCCAACCGATGCTTGTTACACTATTTGGAATTGTTACGCTTGTCAGATTTGTGCAGTTATAAAAGGCATTATCACTGATATTTGTTACGCTATTTGGAATTGTTACGCTTGTCAGGTTTGTGCAGTTATAAAAAGCGTTATCGCCAATACTTGTCACACTATCAGGTATGATAATATTCCCTTCGAAATATGTACCATCTATTAATATTCCATTTATAGTTACAAATGTGTCTTCGTCTTGTTTCTTTTCAAGCCATTTTGTTCCTTTGAAAGCACCAGACCCAATTCTTGTAACACTATCTGGTATACTTATATTTTCTAGGCTTGTGCAACCATTAAAAACATCAGCTCCAATACTTGTAACACTATCCGGTATAGTTATACTTTCTAGGCTTGTGCAGCCAGAAAAAGCACACATACTAATATTTGTTACACTGTCAGGTATTGTTATGCTTGTTAGACTTGTGCAGTCTCTAAAAGCATCATAACTAATATTTGTGACACTATTCGGTATAGTTACGCTTTTTAGGCTTGTACAATCAAAAAAATTAGCTAATTCTATAGATGTTATACTACTGGGTAACGTCACGTTTGTCAGGTTTGTACAACGATAAAAAGCATACCAACCGATATTTGTTACACTATCGGGTATTGTTATACTTTCAAGGCTTGTGCAGCTATCAAAAGCATTTCCACCGATAAGTGTAACACTATCAGGAATTGTTATTGTTGATAGGTTTGTACAACCATGGAAAGCATCAAACCCTATACTCGTAACTCCATTATCGATAATTATATTTTTTATATCTTTATTATTCACAAATTGCGAACTATACATATATCCGCTGCCGCTTATCCGCAGTGTGCCTTCGTCATCAAGTACCCACGTAAGGTTATCACCACATGTGCCGCTCTCAATTTGGTCTTCATCGCCTGTTGTGTCATCAACACCCGGATCATATATATACGTTGGATAATACCAAGCACTAGCATGATCGTTATCTACGATAATGTCTGCATCGTTCAAGTTCAATTCATCATCAAGATATACCGCAACACAATCTTTAACAGTTAGCTTAACCTCTTGAGCTTTTCTAGCATCGTAGCTTAAATTGTTTTTTACTGCTATAGTACCAAGATGTAACTCATCTTCACCTGTGTCAAAGCCTTTTGTAATTGGATCATATAATATCGACTGATAAGGTTTTGCAACATTTTTTATGCCACTTATCGGTTCACGACCTGAAATGTGATTTGCTAATATATTTGCATCGGTTATATTTATTTTATTATCACCATTTATATCGCCGACATGATTCGGATCATCTCCACTTTGTCCGCTGTATTCCCATATTGGTTTTACACTTCTAAAGTGACTAAAGAGTGTTGTAACATCTTTAACATTCAGCTCGCCGTCAACATTTGCATCCGCTCTTTTTATATCCGTTGCAGTACTATTATTTATTGCTTTCTGTGATTCAGCAGTTTTTTTGTCGGTGTAATAATGTGATATACCTTTCAAGGCATCATTATCCCATACAAAACCACTTTCGCCATCATCTTCAACTATTTCACCGTTTTCAGCTTCAAAAGTAAATTGCAGTCCCTGCAAAGGCTTATCGGATTTAAGATATACATCAAAGTAAGAATAATCCTCGGGGAATACCGTTTCACTTTGTATAACGATCTGAATTGTAACCTCAGGGACGTTCTCCGCACTCGCAGTTATACCGCCCTGATTATCAAAAACATTCACTGGCATATACCCCGCTGTGCCGAACACAAGAGTAACGGCGCATACAAATGCTGCTATTTTCTTTCGCATAAGTCATACCTCCTGAAATACTTTTACAAAACAAAAAAGCAACGCAAAACGCATTGCTTCAAAGGTCTGCCTTTTTTATGCCTGCATGCAACCGGCTGTCATACCTTTCGGCTTAGACCCTTGGCTTTGCGTCATTGCTTTTCAACAATTTTGCCAATTTTTACTAGCTGTAAATTAGCTATTTCATATATATAATTATATAAGATCCTGCATGATTTGTCAACCATATATGTGCACAAAATGTAGTATGGATTTTTCATGTTTATACTAAATGTACAGCCAAAATAGAAAGGCTGCGTGACCATATCGGTAACGCAGCCTTATCTGTTTCTTTCATACTTCTTTGTATCCCTTATACCGACGGGATATTATTGCCGAACTTCCGATCGGCAAAACTATACTTCGCAAAAGCCCTTTTAGGTTTGCTTATCAAAGCTTGGTCTCAACAAAGATATCGTAGATAGCCTTGTTTGCTTCTTCAAAATCGTCCTCGCTGACACCGATGATGATATTCAGCTCGCTGGAGCCCTGATCGATCATCTTGACATTTACGTGAGAATGAGCCAGTGCGGAGAAGATCCTGCCTGCTGTACCTCTGTTGGACTTCATTGCTCTGCCCACTACTGCGATCAGTGCCAGGTCTGTTTCGATGTCGATGGAATCGGGGTGGCAGTTGCGGTGTATACCTGCCAGTATCTCCTGCTCCTTGTCAGCAAAAGCTTCCTGCTGAACAATGATGGACATGGTGTCGATACCCGAAGGCATGTGCTCGAAATTAACGCCGTTCTTCTCGAATACTTCCAATACTCTTCTGCCGAAGCCCAGCTCAGCGTTCATCATGTCTTTCTCGATATTTATAACAGTGAAGCCCTTCTTTCCTGCGATACCTGTGATGGTATACTGGGGCTTCTGTGAAGTAGACTCAACGATCAGTGTGCCAACGTCCTCAGGCTTGTTGGTGTTCTTGATATTTATCGGGATACCTGCCTTGCGAACAGGGAATATAGCGTCCTCATGCAGAACGGTAGCGCCCATGTAAGAAAGCTCTCTCAGCTCCTTATAAGTGATGGTGGTGATGGGTGCAGGGTCATCGATGATCCTGGGGTCGCAGGTCAGGAAACCTGAAACGTCTGTCCAGTTCTCATAGAGGTCTGCATTTACAGCAGCAGCCACGATAGAACCTGTTATATCAGAACCGCCTCTGGAGAAAGTCTTGATGGTGTCGTTGGGCATTGAACCGTAGAAACCGGGGATAACTGCGTTGTCAAGACCTTCCAGCCTATCGGTAAGAGCCTTGTTTGTGCGTCTTGAATCAAACATACCTCTGTCATCAAAATAGATAACGTCAGCAGCGTCTATAAAATTATAACCCAGGTAGTTAGCCAGAACGATACCGTTGAGGAATTCACCTCTTGAAGCAGCGTAGTCTCTGCCTGCCTTGCCTATGAAGCATGCCTTGATAACATCAAACTCATTATCCAGCGACAGATCAAGACCCAGCTCGTTGATGATGCCGTTGTATCTGTCCTTTATAGCGTCGAATTCTTTTGTGAAATCCTTGCCCTTTGCAGCCAGATCATAGCAGCCGTACAGCATATCTGTTACCTTTGTATCAGCTGAAAATCTCTTGCCAGGTGCGGAGGGAACAACAAATCTTCTTGAATCCTCAGCAGTGATTATATCCTTAACTTTCTTGAACTGTTCAGCGCTTGCCAGTGAGCTTCCGCCGAATTTTACTACCTTTGTCATAACGTGAGACCCCTTCTTAGATAAATTACGCCGAAACAGGTTAAATTACCTTTTATCAGCACCTTAAAAAGTATACCTAATTTCTAAAAATTAGTCAATAGTCAAATATACAAACTTTACTAAAGTTTTGAATGTGCGTTTGTGGAATACGCTTGTATTTCGCTGACGGACAGGCGTTGCAAAAGCCCCGACAAACATCTGTTTTGTGCTTGTCGGGGCTTTATCTGTCATATCCTGCCGTTTGATTCAGCGGTTCAGTCAAGGTCCATGACCACAGTCTCACCGCATTCCAGTGTCTTTTTCAGGTCGATGATACGCTGATTGTCAGAACCACGGAAAGCAAGCGATATATTTCTTCTCGCCAGTACGAACTCGCCGTCTACCAGCACATCTATCATTGACAGCATCTCGTCGGTGACCTCGCAGCGCCATTTGCTCTCGCCAAGCAGCTGGGTCTCCAGCACACAGCCTGTGTAGCACCATATATTTTTCCCGGGAAACTGTTCTCTGACTTTGTGCAGGAACGGTACCAGCACCTGCTGATTCTCAGGTTCCATAGGTTCGCCGCCAAGCAGTGTGAGACCATCTATATAGTCAGGTGTCAGCATATCGAGCAGCAGCTGTTCGGTCGCAGAGGTAAAGGGCTGACCGTAGCTGAAATCCCAGGTCATCTCATTAAAGCAGCCTTTGCAGCAATGCCTGCACCCCGAAACGAACAGGCTCACTCTCACACCAAGCCCGTCGGCTATATCACAGTTTTTTATCTCACCGTAGTTCATCTTCGTCACCTTGTTTTCTCAGCAGGGAATTCGATGCTGCCCTCATATCTGTCTGTCGTTATTTTACAGGTGCAGCACTCTGTCACGTATCTCCTGAGTTCTGCCCTGGTTCCAGTACTGGGTACCTATATATCCGCAGGTACGCCTTGCAACGTTCATCTTGTTCTGGTCACGGTTGTGGCACTGGGGGCATTCCCAGATAAGCTTTCCGTCGTCCTCGACTATCTGTATCTCACCGTCAAAACCGCACACCTGGCAGTAGTCGCTCTTGGTGTTCAGCTCGGCATACATGATGTTATCGTAGATGAAGCGGATGACCTTCAGCACCGCCGGTATGTTTTTCTGCATATTGGGAACTTCTACATAGCTTATAGCTCCTCCGGGAGAAAGGTGCTGGAACTCACTCTCGAATTTCAGCTTGGTGAAAGCATCTATCTCCTCGGTAACGTGAACATGGTAGCTGTTTGTTATATAGCTCTTGTCGGTAATGCCCTCTATTATGCCGAAACGCTTTTGCAGACACTTTGCGAATTTGTATGTGGTGGATTCCAGAGGTGTGCCGTAAATTGAGAAATCTATGTTCTCCTTGGCTTTCCATTTCTTGCAGGCATCGTTCATCTTCTGCATTATCTCCAGCGCAAAAGGCTTTGCTTCGGGGTCTGTGTGGCTTTTGCCTGTCATGTATTTTACGCACTCATACAGTCCCGCATAGCCGAGAGAAATGGTGGAATATCCGCCGTAAAGCAGCTTGTCGATGGGTTCGCCCTTTTTGAGTCTTGCAAGTGCGCCGTACTGCCAGAGTATCGGTGCAGCATCTGAAAGTGTACCTTTAAGACGTTCGTGCCTGCACATAAGTGCCCTGTAGCAAAGCTGCAATCTTTCGTCGAATATCTTCCAGAATGTCTCCATGTTCCTGCCGCTGGAAAGTGCGACATCAACAAGGTTTATCGTAACAACGCCCTGATTGAATCTGCCGTAATACTTCGGCTTGCCGTTCTCGTCAACATAAGGTGTCAGGAAGCTTCTGCAGCCCATGCAGGTGTAGCAGTGCCCTTCGCCGTTTTTATCGACCTTGAGTTTCAGCATCACCTTTTCTGAGATATAATCGGGTACCATGCGTTTTGCAGTGCACTTCGCTGCCAGCTTGGTAAGGTAGAAATAAGGTGTGCCTTCTTCTATGTTATCCTCTTCAAGCACATATATCAGCTTCGGGAAAGCGGGTGTTACCCACACTCCCGATTCGTTCTTGACGCCCTCGGTGCGCTGTTTCAGCGTTTCCTCGATTATCATTGCAAGATCTTTTTTCTCTTGTTCGTTCTTGGCTTCGTTGAGGTACATGAACACCGTAACGAATGGTGCCTGTCCGTTGGTGGTCAGCAGTGTGACTACCTGATACTGTATGGTCTGAACGCCACGGGTTATCTCCTTGCGCAGCCTTTCTTCAGTTATCATATCGAGTTTGTCCTGAGTAGGTGTAACTCCCAGCTTAGCCATCTCGACTTCAAGTTCTTTTCTTATCTTGACCCTTGATACCTGAACGAAAGGCGCCAGGTGTGCAAGGCTTATGCTTTGTCCGCCGTACTGATTAGATGCGACCTGTGCGATTATCTGTGTTGCGATATTGCAGGCAGTGGAAAAGCTGTGCGGCTTCTCGATGAGGGTCTCGCTGATGACTGTGCCGTTCTGCAGCATATCCTCCAGATTTACCAGGTCACAATTGTGCATGTGCTGCGCATAATAATCGGTATCGTGAAAATGGATTATGCCCTGTTCGTGTGCTTCCACGATATCCGGCGGCAGCAGCAGTCTCTTGGTGAGGTCACGGCTGACTTCGCCCGCCATGTAGTCACGCTGAACGCTGTTCACAGCAGGGTTCTTGTTGGAGTTTTCCTGCTTTACTTCTTCGTTGGCGCATTCTATAAGACTGAGTATCTTGTTGTCGGTGGTGTTTGATTTCCTCACAAGTGACCTTGTGTATCTGTAACGCACATAACGCTTTGCCAGTTCAAAAGCGCCCTTAGCCATCAGCTGGTTCTCGACCATATCCTGTATCTCCTCGACTGACACAGCCCTGCCCAGCTTGTTGCATTTATATTCAACATAGTCGGCTATATCTGCGATCTCTTCATCGCTTATGCGTCCCTTTTCACCTGCATCGTTTGCTTTTCTTACGGCGTTTACGATCTTTTCCGAATCAAAGATCTCCTCTGAACCGTTTCTCTTGATGATCTTCATTATTCTCTGGTCCTCCGAAGTATATAGTTAAAATCACTGAATATCCTTTTTCAATATCGGTAATTTTGATTATACTACAAAAAATCTCTCTTGTCTGTTGCAAAAGCTACAAAAACGTGATATAATACAAGATGTAGTATTTCTTTTTGGAAATAAGCACATTATGGAGTAAATTAACGTGAATAAACTTTTGCTTGAAAATGGATTTTCTGTTGAACCCAACGGCAGTGCCGATGCATGCTATATGGCACATACCCACACTTATGACAGGGGAGAGATCATTTTAAGTCATCTTCGTGATACGGGTGAGACTGCTATCGTGCTTGAAGGAACGGTCCTTCTGATAAATGTAAATGCAGACGGTCAGAAAAGCATACTTGATATCTGCCGTGAAGGTGATGCTTTCGGAGGCGGCATTTTTCCCGAACATGGTCTGGGCGGGTGCTATGCTGTGGCAAAAACTGCCTGTATGATATCTTATGTGGATTACAGCAGGCTGATACACTGCTGCGAAAACAGCTGTGACAAGCATGCTGACCTTATCGACTATCTGCTGGGCACCGCAGCACGAAGGAGTGTGGCGCATATCGATATCCTCAGTCGCCGTTCCATACGTGAAAAGCTGATGACCGCTTTTGAATATTTCCTTGATACAGATAAGCGCACAGAACAAACGCTGCCGCTGTCGCTTTCCGAACTTGCTGATTATCTTTGCTGTGACCGCAGCGCCATGATGCGTGAGATCAGGCGCCTGAATAATGACGGCATCATCAGTTCGCACGGCAGCTGTGTTACGCTTTCGGGCGGTCAGTGAGGGCAGTCTTTTGATGATTAAGTGAAAAATGTGTTTTTGCCCTTGACTTATCGGGATTATTGTAGTATAATATATTAGTTAAAGTCTGTTTTGAAATAAAAAGCAGGAAAGGATCTGAATTAAATGATGAAATTTAAGAGAGTCGCAGCGGCTCTTGCTGCATCAGCCATGATGTTTACAATGTCAGGCTGTACCGATACCAGATACGCTATGACTTGCAATAACGGAGAGAAGATCAATGCAGGTGTATATATCTACAATCTGTATTCTGAGATGTCTTATCAGATGACAATGGCTTATTACACCTCAGGTGCTGCTGAGATAGACCTCAACAGTGATTATGAGGGTCAGAAGCTGGGTGATTATCTGGTCGAGCAGGCAAGAAAGAGCACAAAGGAATATGCTGCCATAACCTATCAGTTTGAAAAGCTGGGTCTCAAACTTACCGAAGACGATGAAAAAACGATATCAGATTCAGTGAAGAATACATGGGAGCAGAGCAGCGAACTGTTGGAAGAGGAAGGTATATCCAAGGAATCCGTCAGAAAGGTCATGACTGCGCAGACTATGCGTACAAAGCTTTTTGACTATTACTATGCTGCTGACGGTGTTGAAGCTGTCACTGATGATGATCTGAAACAGTATGTTGAGGAAAACTATATCAAGTACAAGGCTATAAGGATCTCAAAGTCTGATGCTGAGGACGAGACTGCTGCTGCCGAGGAGAATAAGGAAAACGAAGCTGTAAGAGATGCGTATCTTGCTAAGGCTAAGGGTATCTCCTATGATGATTTCGACATGATAATCGATGAATACGACGAGTATGCAAAGGCTAAGATGGAGGCTGAGGCTTCCGCTGAGGAAGATTCTGCCGATACAGGTTCAGGTTCTATCGGACCTTCTCTGGGTGAAGGCGCAGATGTTACTGTTGATGCACCTGCTGACGATGACGGTCTGGAAGAAGCAGAGGTGCTTGATGATGCAGATGCTGTTGCTTTAGATGAGATCGTTACAGCTGATGAGACTGCAACTGCTGAGGAAAGCAATCCCAATGAGACCATGTATAACTATGGCGGCATGGACGATGAGACTAAGGAAAGCTCCACAGGCAAGCTTGCTGAGTTTATACACGGCATGGAGTATGATAAAGCTGTGGCTTATGATGATGACAGCTTCTATTATATTATTATAAGAGGTGACGTTTCCACCAACAGCGCCGAGTATGCTGTCGAAAACCATGATAGTCTGGTACAGACCATGAAGGCTGACGATTTCCAGGCTAAGATAGACAGCTGGATAGATGAGGTAGGCGTCAAGGAAAATTCCGATGCCATCAGGAAATATACAGCACAGGCTATTTATGATAAGCAGAACGACTATTACAGCAAGCATCAGTAATTAAAAATCGAAGCCATCTCACTTATGGGTATGCAAGTGAGATGGCTTTTTTGTATATATGTCGGTCAAGGAAAGCGGTTTATGCTGTCGGAGCGAAATTGTTTATAAATTTTTTAATTATTTATTTTCAGTAAGTATTGACATATCAGAAAAGATATGTTACAATATATACACGGTTAGATTAAACTAACCGCAGTCGGTGCAGCGTAAGCTGCTTTAATATAGCGATTGGGTTAGGATTAACTAACCAAATTGAATGACCGGAAAGTATACTTTCCTAGAAATGAGGTACTATAATGAGTGTGGTGATCATAGGCGGCAATGACCGTATGTGTACCAGATATAAGGATATTTGCAAGTCCTTCGACATAAAAGCAAAGGTGTTCATCAAATATGCGACTGACCTTGATAAAAAGATAGGTTCGCCTGATTTTGCTGTTGTGTTTACAGACACCGTATCGCATAAGATGCTTGGCAGCCTGAAAACAAGGGCAGAAAAACTCAATTTTCCCATAGAACTTTGTCATAGTTCAAGTGTTTCAGCGCTGAAAAAGGTGCTTTGCAAGTATTGTAACGGCAACTGCGAAAAGTGCAGATTATCATGATGATGGACGGTGGAAATGATGTCTGAAACAGCTGAGTTTGAACGTCTGCTGGCAATGCACACAGCACCTGCGATGCTTGGTGCAAAGCCGTCTAATCTTCTGACGGTCGAGGGGGATAGCAGGACAATAAATGAAAATATAACAAGGTTCAACAGAAAAGCCTCGCAGAAAGGGCTCCATATAAAACCTCTCAGGCGCATGGGCGGCAAGACGCTTATGCTGCTGTATAACGAGCGGCTTCTTGATAAGCAGCTGCATGATGATGAAGTGCTTTCAATGTTCAGAGGATTTGGTTACAGCGGCTGCAAAAGCTGTCCGCAATATCTCGACAAGCTGCGGTGCAGAATGGAAGAATCTGAAGATTTTCCCCATGAGATAGGGCTGTTTCTGGGATATCCCGTTGAGGATATCAAAGGCTTTATCGACAACAAAGGCAGAAATTGTCTGTTGTGCGGCTACTGGAAGGTCTATCGTGATGCGGACAATGCAAGAAAAGTCTTTAACAGGTATAACAACTGCATAAAGTATATGGTCGACTGCCTTGACAGCGGCAAGGATATATACAGTGCGCTTAGGATAAGCTGAAATTATACAAAATAGTTAATTATAACTAACCGTGGTTTGTAAAAACTAACGAAATCTTTGCTGATGTCATAAAAACGATTGACAAAACAGGATCAAGTTGGTAAAATAATATTGGTTAGAAATGTCTAACCTTGCGTTTGAACGGCATAATATCATTGCTTTGACCGCTGCACAGCCTGTGATATCAGGCAGCATGGCGAAGTGATAAAATTTATGTCATTAATATAATTCTGCGGATGTTACCGCATAGCAAAGTGAGGAATTGCCAATGCCCCTGACGCTTGCAGCAGCAGGAGAGACCAACGTTATCAAAGGTATAGACGGCACTGCCGAGACAAAACGTTTCCTGGAAAATCTGGGATTCAAAGAGGGCAGCAGCGTTACCGTGATAAACAGCATGTGCGGAAGTCTCATTGTTGATCTTCCCGGTAATATGGTAGCTGTATCACATGACATGGCTGCACGTATAATAGTTTAGACGGTAGTATATTGTATTAACGGAGGAATTGATCTTGCTGACTAAGTCACAGAAAAAATATTTGTTTGCCATTTATCTTCTTGGTCAGGACGGCGGCTCGGTAAAGTCCACATCTGTATCGGACTTCCTTAATGTATCAAAAGCCAGCACCGTCAAGATGACTCAGAAGCTGATAGAAGAGCAGTACATAATCAAAGAGCCTTACCGTGAGATAAGACTGACACATAAAGGTATACAGGAAGCCAACAAGCTTTTCACACCCAGTGTGATACTTCAGAATTTCCTGATAACCAGCGTGGGTGTTCCCGCTGATAAAGCCCGTGAGGCAAGTGTTGTCATAGCATCCGAGCTTGATGAGGAAACACTTGAAAAGCTGGTACAATACAGTCTTTCTCTGGCAAAATGACTCTTGACTGTAAAACAAGAACACAAAGCATTTCGATGGTATCTTCATCGGGGTGCTTTTTCTTTATATGCTATTCAGATCCGCTTGCTTACTTGTATTTGCTGAATAATTCCTTTCTGAACTGAACGGGTGTTACACCGTAGTGCTCACGAAAGCGTCTGGTCATATCGCTGGGGGTGGTAAAACCGCATATACGGGATATCTCCGATACGTTAAGGGAACGGTCATGCAGAAGGCTGTAAGTGTCTGAAAGCCTGATATAATTCAGAAACTGTCGGGGTGACATTCCTGTCTGCTTTTTGAATTGGTGGGTGAGATAGTACTTGCTTATATAGAAACGCTCGGCAATGTCTGCGATGATAAGCGGCTCCGAACTGTGTTTTCTTATATATTCCTGCACCCTCTGGATAAGTTCGTCAGTGGGGCGGATAAGGCTCGCATCAAGCGCTGAGCGTCTTATTATATTTATAAGGATGAGCGATATCAAAGCAGCCTGTGATTCAGCCATAAGGAAGCTTTGGTTTGATGTTTCTTCTCCGAGCTTTTCAATAAGTTCACATCCGCAGAAGCTGTCCTCGACCGCTATCGGCTTATTGCAGGAATAGCCCATTAGAAGATCATATATCGTCATTGAATGATTCATTTTTCCGAATGCCCAGGGGTTGATTATTACTAGGGTCCTTTTGTAGACAGTATTGTCTATCAGCTTTGTAAAGTGCTTGACACAGCTGGGTATAATGTACATCGTTCCGCCGTGCAGCAAAGTGTATTCGGCACCGTAATGAAGTTCCAGTTCGCCTTCGTGGATATACATCAGCTCACATGATGTATGAAAGTGCTCAGAGAATTCGGAAGGGGTGTCGTAGCAGCCGAAATGTTCAACTATATCCATGATATCATCTCCGGTGATCAATAAATATATTCATATCAATAATACCACATATCAGCTGCTTTGGGAAGTGTCCTGTATGCCGAAAAACTATCTGATTATTGCTATGTTTATTATATAAAATTGCTTAAATACGGCAATTACGTTGATTAGTTCTTGCGCTGATGTTATAATGTATCTTGAAATCTATAAGTTTGATACATAAAATCGGAGGGTCATATTATGGGTAAACTCAGTAAAGCTTCGGCGCTGGCAGCAAGTGCATTGATAACGGCAGCGTCCTGCGCAGCTGTTCCTGTCTCGGCGGATAATGTTTCACTGACACGCTCCGTCGTTATTGACGGCAGCAAGGCAAACACTAAAGAGAATATGCTTTATCGTGGCAACGGTATGGTATCAGGAAACAACTCCTCACGGCTGCTGCTTGACTATAAATACGAAAACCCTGAAGCATATCGGGAGATACTTGAATATCTTTTCGGAAAAGACGGTCTTAATATCACGCATCTTAAAATAGAGATGGGTTCGGATATAAATTCGTCATCGGGAACTGAGCCTTCTGTCAAAAGAACAGAGGACGAGCCTGCCGACGTGACCCGTGGTGCCGGGTATCAGCTGGCAGCAGATGCAAAAGCTGTCAATCCTGACCTGACGCTTGATATGCTCTGGTGGAGCGAGCCCAAGTGGGTCAGCAGTGCTGATGACCTGTATGCTGCAAGATATAAATGGTACAAGGAGACCCTCGATGCAGCTTATGAGACTTATGGTCTGGAATTTGACTATGTAAGTGCCGTTCAGAATGAGCGTGCCTATGATGCAGATTGGATAAAGTATCTTTCTGCTCATCTTAAAGCGGAAATGGGTACTCCCTATGACTACTCGAAGATAAAGATAGTTGGCGGTGATGAGGTCTGCACCTGGAACATTGCCGAAGAAATGCTCTATGATGAGGAACTGCGTGATGCGATAGATGTGGTGGGAAGCCACTACACAAGCAGGTCATCCGACAGCGCAAAAAAGCTTGCCGAAGAATACGGAAAGGAGCTTTGGTTCAGTGAAGCAAGCTCTCCGATGGAGTATTCTCAGGGGACATATCGATTTGATGATACTGGTTCGGGTATCAGCGATATAAACGGTCTGCTCGATATCGCAACCCGTTTTATCACAATGTACTCAGGCGGCTATATGACCCTCTGTGAGTATCAGCCTGCCGTAGCTGCATACTATGACGGTGTCACCTATTGTCAGAAGCAGCTTATCCTGGCAAATGAGCCGTGGAGCGGTTACTATATGCTGGACAGCGGATTTTTTATGGGGCTGCATTTTTCGCAGTTTATCAAAAAAGGCTGGGCTTTCATTGATGACGCATGCTATGGTGACGGCAGTGTTGGCGGTGACGGTCATGCGATAGTTGATGCGACTTACAGCTATATGACAGCAGCAGATACCGAAACAGGTGATTACAGTACAGTTATCACGAACACGACCGCTGAGCCGATAAAGTATGAGTTCACTGTAAGATCTCTTGATAGGGCAGACAGCACGGTCCACATCTGGGAGACAAGAGGTCCCGATAACGGCAGCTATGACGAGAATCACTTCAAGCATATAGGCACCGTCGAGCCTGAAAAGAAGGGCGGCGATCACTGCTATTCCGTAACGGTCAGACCCTATTCGCTGGTGACGATATCAACTCTTGATATAGGTGAAAAGAGTTATAAAAACAAACGTACGAGCAAGGTGCTTGCTCTGCCGTATACTGATGATTTTGAGTATGATGATGACTACATCACTTCACGAGGAGGAGCTCCACGATATACTACCGATGAAGGCGGAGCTTTTGAGGTAGTGTCAGATGGAGAAAACAAGTATATGATGCAGAAGATAACTCCCGAGATAAAATCTGCCGAATGGGGCGGCACACCCGACCCTGTGACTAACTTCGGTGATGACAGGTGGTTCAATTATTCAGTCGAGTGCAGGATAAGATTTGCTGAGTCTGATGAGCCCGACAAGAATTATGCAGGTGTCGGTCTGAGATATATACTTGGAGATAATGGACAGAGCGGCTATTGGATACAGCTTTTTGAAAACGGAGAATGGCATCTTAAAAAGAACAATAACAAGACGGATCTTGACAGCGGCAAGCGGGGCAGTATACCTGACGGCTGGATAACTGTCAGGATAGAAGCGTTCAACAATAACATCAAAGCGTATATAGATGGTGAGCAGGTGAGCGATATCACCATTGAAAAGGGCGAGTCGGTAATGCCTGCGGGCAGAGCAGCTTTTTACAGCTCCTACAATAACAACTGCTTCGACGAATTGAAGATATTGCCCCTTGAAGATAAATACAGCGTCATTAAGCTTGATAACACAGATCTTTCGGTTGATTACGAGGGCAAATGGGAGCATAATCGTATGAGCAGCTTCAAGAATTTCAGACGTACCATCTCAACAGGCAGTGAGGGCAGTACTATTAGCTTGAAGTTTAATGGAAAGGGTTTCTCGGCACAGGGGGATAATAAAAACAGCGGAGTGATATCGGTTACGATAGACGGTGAAGAGGTTGAGAAAAACTACACTGTCCCGAATGCAGGAAACAGGGAGATCACTTACAGCATGGACGGTCTCACCGAGGGCGAGCATACGGCAGTTATAAAGGTCGTGTCGGGTAATTTCTCTGTTGATGGATTTGAGATATACGGAGCCGCTGATAAGGAAATATCAGCTGACTCATCTGCCGATGAGACATCATCGGTATCTAAGGGCAAAAGCCGAAGTTCAAAAGGAAAAGTTATCGCTGCGGTATCAGCGGCTGCTGTGTCAGCTGCGGCAGGTGCGCTCTGCATTAACAGAAGGAAGAAAAAATAAAGCAATATTTGAAAAGGCACTATCAGCTCTGGGTAGTGCCTTTTGTATTGTAAGCAGCTGTCACACATCGTTTAAAAGATGGCAGGGAAGCGTTTTGCATGAATGTAGGTGAGTTGTTGTTTATCTGCTAAAAGTGCATTTTAACGTCAAAAAATGGCAGCATTATGGCGTTTCATTTACATTTTACATTTTTTTAAACGAATTTAAAGAAAACTATTGACAAATTGACGAAAATTGTTTATAATAAAGTTAATATTAAGTTATAGAACTTAGAGGAGTGATAACAATGAAAAAAACTGTTACCCTGATAGATATAGCAAAGGCTTGTAACACCAGTAATGTTACTGTGTCAAAGGCTCTTGCAGACAAAAGCGGTGTCAGCGATGAACTGCGTGCCAAGATAAAGCAGGTCGCTGAGGAAATGGGCTATGTGCCCTCCAAGACAGTTACTTCAAGAAA
>CAMNMO010000018.1 GCA_946544695.1 uncultured Ruminococcus sp.
ATGTCATAAGCTTCCTGCACCGATGAGGGGTCAAAGCAGGGCAGCTTGGAGAATTCCGCAAACTTGCGGGTGTCCTGTTCGGTCTGCGAAGATATGGGGCCCGGGTCATCAGCGACCATTATTACCATGCCGCCCTTTACACCGATGTAAGCCAGACTCATCAGCGGGTCGGAAGCCACGTTCAGTCCCACCTGCTTCATTGTCACCATCGACCTTGCACCGCTGTATGCAGCACCTGCGCCAAGTTCCAGCGCAGCCTTTTCATTTACCGACCACTCCACATAAAGTCCGCCGTCATTGCATTTAGCGGCAGTTTCCAGCACCTCTGTGGAGGGTGTGCCCGGGTAGCCCGAGATCACATTCAGCCCCGCTGCTATCGCACCTCTTGCAATGGCAGCGTTGCCCATAAGAAATTCCTTATGCATATCTATTCTCCTATCTGACGTAATTTAAACGATATAACAGCAGGTTTGCCCCGCTTTATGGTTCTCAGATCCTTTTGAACACCGTTGCCGCCAGCGGCGCACATCTTACATAGCCCGACTGTTCTTCTTCGTTGATATGACCGAATTCGTCCAGCCTGCGGTAGAAAATGCCCCAGGGCAGGTTCAGGTATCTTTCCTCGGGATATGGGTTCAGCGCTATCACGAAGCACTCATTCTCGTCCTCAAGCTTCCATACCACGAAGTTGTAGTCGCCTGTGTCCATGAATTGCAGGTGTTTTTCCACATCGCCCTTGTTTGCCAGCATGAAAAGTCTGCTTGACCTTCTCAGGTGTATCAGCTGCTTGTAGTAGTTGAACACGCAGCGGTACTTGTTTTTCTTACCCCATTTTATGGCATTGGTGAAGTCGGGGGCGTTGTAGCTGTCTTGGCTGTATATGTTGACCTCGTTGGGTGACTCGCCCTCGATCATCTTTCTCGGCTTGCTTCTCAGGAAATCCTGCCCCAGCTGAATGAACGGCATGCCCTGTGAAAGTATGATTATCGCCGCAGCCAGCCTGTCCATCTTTATAAGGTCCTCGGGACTGTAATGGTTGCTGCCCGAAATTTTCAGCTTGTCCCACAGTGTATGGTTGTCATGTGCTTCGGCATAGTTGACTGCCTGCGTGGGTTCAAAAGCCCAGCAAGCTTCGGAAGCGTCATTAAGCTGATAGTGCGGCACCGAACCTGCGATACCTCTGCGCAGTATGGAAGCTGTGTTGCGGTTGCCGCTGATAAAACCCAGGTCGTAAGGGTTAAAGGTACCGCCCTTTACCGAATCACGGATATTGTCGTTGAAAAGCCCCACTCTGCCGAAGCTGTAACTGTTCCATTTGTAAGCCAGCTTGTCAGCCGCCATAGGCGATTCTCCGCCCGTCCAGCCTTCGCCGTACATAAGCATCTGCGGGTCTATCTTATCCAGTTCATCTCTTATTATGTTGACAGTTTCAATGTCATGCAGCGCCATCAGGTCGAACCTGAAACCGTCCACCTTGTATTCGGTCGCCCAGAATCTCAGCGAATCTATCATGAATTTGCGGAACATCAGGTGGTCGGAAGCTGTCTCGTTGCCGCAGCCCGAACCGTTTGAAAAGCTGCCGTCACGCCTTAAACGGTGGTAGTATCTCGGAAAAGCCTTTTCAAACGAACTTTCCTCAGTGAAATAAGTGTGGTTGTATACCACGTCCATTATAACGCCTATGCCGTTCTTGTGCAGCGTCATCACCAGTTTCTTGAACTCTCTTATGCGGCACTTGGGGTCTGCGGGGTCGGTGGAATATGAACCCTCGAGGCAGTTGTAGTTCTTAGGGTCATAGCCCCAGTTGTACTGTTTTTTCTCGGGGTGTGCCTCATCTACCGTTGCATAGTCAGCTATCGGCAGCAGATGAACGTGGGTAACGCCCAGTTCTTTCAGGTGGTCGAGGCATGTCTCGCTTTTGCCGCAGCGTGTCCTGCTGTGGGTGAATCCCAGGAATTTTCCCCTGTGTTCGGGACAGACACCCGAGCTTTCATCAATTGAAAAATCCCTGACATGGCATTCGTATACCACTGCTTCGCAGGCATTTGCGCATTTTGGCTTTTCCACCTTATCCCAGCCTTTGGGGTTTGTGGTATCAAAGTCCACAACAGCGCCCCTGTTGCCGTTTACACCGCAGGCTTTTGCGTATATGTCGATGGTCTCCAGCCTGTTGTGCGCATTCTCGAATTCATAGGAAAAAGTATAGAACAGTCCGTCGCAGCTGCGGAAGAGTTCCACATACCACACGCCTTTGTCCAGCTTTTCCATAGGCAGTGTCTCGATGAGGTTGTCGCCCTCGCCGTCAAGATAAAGGTTGAGATACACCCCTGTTGCCAGCGGCGACCATGTCTTAAAGACCGTCCTGTCCTTATTCTCACCTATGATAGCCGCACCCAGATCGTTGCCGTCATAGTAATATTTTCTGTCAATATCTGCTGCATCGTATTTCAGCATCAGTTAACTTCACCACTCTTGTTTATTTTTTATTATGACTATCCCTTCAGCACACCCGCCGCAGATCAGAAGGCTGATTAGGGTCGTATATCTTTCCTGCGTCTGCGGTGTGCAGGGTCACTGTGCAGCCACAGCCAGCTGTTCGCCCTGGCGCACCTTAGTTTCGCAGTTGTCCTTAGTGTTCCTGATGAGGTCGTCATCAAGCTTTGCCCTGCCCTTTTCAAGCAGCAGCACAATGGTCGAACCGCCGAACTCGAACATGCCCTTTTCTTCGCCCTGCCTTACCCTGTGATTGCCCCAGGGGTGGTGGTTGGATATTTTGCCGACCATCAGTGCGCCGACTTCCATCTGTATAACGTCACCGAAGTGTTCTGTCCTCAGCAGGCAGTAGGTGCGGGAATTTTCCTTGTATACCTCAACATGGCGGTTGGCAACGGGGTTCACCGTGTTCAGGAAACCCTTGATCTCACGGTCGTGGCTTTTAATGCCGCTCAGCGGATATATGTAGCGGTGGTAGTCATCGACACTCAGCCTTATGACCAGCGCATAGCCGCCCGCATATTTTTCAGCCAGCTTTTTGTCCCTCAGCAGGCTGTCTATGCTGTAAACCGAATTCTTTATCACGAAGGTCCTTGAAGGTGTTATTTCATAAGCGCTGACCTTTCCGTCAGAGGGCGAGACCAGCTTGCGTTCGTCCTTTTCAAAGTGGCGTCTGCCAGGCTTTATCCTGCGTGTGAAGAACTCGTTGAAGGAGGAATACTGTTTGTCCTCATAGTCGAACATGTCGATGTTGTTGCTTTCAGCGAACTGTTCCACGAAACCGCCGCTCAGCCTGCTTGAAAGCACTTTTCTGCTGATCTTCGAGAATACGGGCAGCGAAGCTATCTCCAGCACGCTTCTGCCTATCATGCTTTCGTAAGCATCGTTCAGCAGCCTGTCCTGTCCTGTCGTGACCTTGTAGGTGTTGCCCTGTCTGTCTCTGTATTTCATGGATATTCCTCCTTATAAAGTATTCCTTGTCTTTTTGGCTGAATGGCTGTTCTGTGAAAGATATCAGCCAACTGCCCGCCCTGTCAGCAATTATGAATTAAATAATGTGGTTCATCTTCAGGTAGCTGAAAAAGATTATCAGACCCAGTGTGAACATTATCAGAAGCCCCTTGTTGGTGGGCTTGTTTACCTTTATCTTAGCTACGAACAGCAGTGATATCAGTATCAGGAAACCCTGAAAAACGTAAGGATAGATGTGTATAGGTATGTTGTGCCTGCCTATGAATATCAGCGGCAGCACTATGCACACGCTTGTAACGGGCAGACCCTCATACTCCTTGCGGTTCTCGGCGGTCGTTCTCTGGCGTTCCTCCTCCATGACGTTGAAGTAGCCAAGCCTTATCACCGCAGCCAGCACTATCATCAGCGAGGGTATTATCCTCATGGGATACACCGTTTCATAGTGATAGCCAAGCACCGCAGGGAAAACACCGAAGCACACCAGGTCACACAGCGAATCTATCTGTATGCCGAACACCTTTTCATGGTCGGAACGGTTCTTCATGCTTCTTGCTATCTTGCCGTCGAAAAGGTCGCATATACCCGATATCACCAGGCAGAAGAACGCTGTGGCATCGTGACCTTCAAACACCTGTGTTATCCCGAATACCGAAGATAACAAACCAACATAAGTCAGTATCACCGAATAATTATAGAATCCTATCATAATGTATCACTGTATCCTATCTTAAATCTCTCTTGAATAATTTTACCTTTTTCTCTCATTACCGTTTTTCGGGCTACCTGTGTTCTTTAGGTATGTTCAGTGCCTTATCCGAACGCATCACCCTTATGTGTGCCACCAGTGTGACAAGACCGCCTGTTATAAGCACGGCGTAAAAACTCAGTCCTCTGCTGAGAAGCAGCGCAGGCTTTACCAGTGCCTCGCCGAATATCTCTTCAAATACCACCAGGAAGCTTGCTTCCGTAACGCCCGCAGCACCGGGCAGCGGCAGCATCTCCACCGCTATGGCTATCATCACCTGCATGGTGACTATGTCGATAAAGCTGACCCCCGTCAGCCCGTAAGACTTGTATACCACCCATGTCACCGCAAACAGGCACAGCCTTTGTATCAGCGTCATGCCGAATACCTTTGCGACCACCACAGCATTTTCCTTGACATACGATGAACCTATCACGTAGGTGTCGCATATACGGTTTATCTTTTCGACCCACATTTCGTGTTTTTTCGCCTTGACTATCTTCCAGTCTGTCAGCTTGTTCAGTATTGATATGCCTGTGTGCCTTGCCCAGTCGGGCTTAGTTATGATGAATGCCAGACCCGCTATGAATGCGCAGTTGAGTATGAAACCCACAGTCAGCAGCCAGCCCAGTCTGTCGCCGTAGGTGAACACCGCATCAAAGTTGAATATCAGCAGCACGAGCCCCAGTATGACCAGCACGCTTTTGTATGCTATCGTCACCAGCAGCATCACCAGTGTTGAGAAGCCTATCTTGACGCCGTCTTTTTTCATGTAATACATCTGTGCAGGCTGTCCGCCCGATGAGGACGGTGTGATGTAGCTGAAAAAGAACCCTATGAACGAGTATTTCAGGCAGCTGAGGAACGGCACCTTCTGTTTGCAGACCCTCAGTGTGTAGTGTATTATGCAGCTTTCGCCCGCCACGAATAAGAATGCCAGCAGCAGTCCGAAACCTATCCAGCGCATGTCAGCAGTCTGCAAGTCGTCCAGGATCTCCGAAAGTTCCTGCCCCGAAAACAGCAGCCTGAACGTCAGCCACATGATAATACCGATAAAGCCCACATCAAGGACATATTTCAAATATTTCTTTACCAGTCGTTTTATTGTATCTCACCAACTTTTACTATTCTTTGCCATTTATAGTAAACGACATATCGGTTTTAACTCACGCACTGTGGTCGTGCAGGGTGAGGGCAGCCATGCCGTTTAATATATCTTTCTTTTGTCTTTGCATAAGGGTATGCCGCCACGCAGTTATCTATATAGTATCGGCGGGGCGCTGTCTCTTTATCTTACTGCCACCAGCGAATGTGCGTTTATGGCAGAAAGATAGAGTATATCTATTATAAGCTGTATTATCGCAAATCTTATTACCACCTGTGTATCCGACCAGCCCTTGTTCTTGCGTGCATGGTCGTGCAGGGGAGTGCGTATGTTCTTCATGAAGTTCTTCATCTTTAAGAATTTTATGAAGCTTATCTTCAGAAGGCTGAGTCCGCCGTCCAGTATGATGACTATGCAGGCGGGTATAAAGCCGAAGGGATTGTCCGATATCAGGAAGAGTATCGCCAGCATGACGCCCAGCGCCCTTGAACCTGCATCGCCCATAAGCATCGACGAGGGCGAACAGTTGAACCAGAGGTAAGCCGCCAGTGTAGCCAGCAGTATTATGGGCATGAAGTCCTTAAAGCTGTATCCCACAGCAACGGATATGACACCTGAGGAAAGAATGAAGCCGGTCATCACGGTCATCACCAGCACGGCACAAAGCCCGTCCACACCGTCGGTGCAGTTTGTTACATTTATCGCTGCCCACACCAGCACACCTGCCAGTATAATGTATATAACGGCGGGCATGCGGAAGCTTACATGCATAAGCGGCATCGAAACGGGCACCATGCTGTGTTCTGACGGTACAGTAGTTCTGAACCACCAGTGGTCCAGCGCAACGCCCAGCGATATAGCCATATCCAGCAGACCCTTTTTAAGCCTGCCCCACGGCACTTTTGCGGCATCATCAAGATAGCCTGTTATCATGGCGGCATATATAAGCACCAGATATATCACATATTCTGTATCCAGCGGAATGAACAGCGCCGCTGACAGGCAGAATGTGGTTATGAATATAAGTCCGCATCCCCTTGCCTTGCCCTGTGAAAGTTCACCGTTCACAGCAAACTCTCTGCCCTGATCTTTTGGCAGGATATTCCTGAAAAACTTCAGCGCCAGAAAGCAGGACCAGAAAGCAAAGCTTATCATCAAAACGAGGTAGAGAGAGTACCTTTGCAGTTCCGAAACATCGAAATATTCAAAAGTATCACCGAAAAACAGTCTGAAAATCATTTTCATCTTCCTTTAAATAAAAATACTCATACATCATATATTATACTACATCTAATAGAAAAATGCAAATTTTACAGCGTGGCATTTTGCACAAATTTTTGCTGTTTGCATTCCCTGCGGCAATTTCGGAAGAACTGCCTGTGTATACAGCTGTATATGTCTGTGTATACAGTCGGGGGTGTGATATACACAGTGTGATAACAGCTGACAGAGTGAAAGCACGGCATTTCTGTATAATGTGCATAAATGGGAATGCTGAGCGGTCTTGTGAATAGTGCATGTATACGATTGTTGGTATACCCTATTGACAAAACTGTGCAAACTGTGTATACTGTATACATACAGTTAAGGCTGCAATAACAGTCATAACAGTAATAACAGAGACAGGACAACAAAACAAAGGAGAATGAACATGGAAAAGAAACTTTACAGGATAAAGAAAGGCGCAGTGCTTGAAGGTGTGTGCACAGGGCTTGCAGCGTATTTCAAGGTGGACGTGAACCTTGTGAGGATACTGGCTTTGATACTGGCATTCACATCGGGCATGGGTGTGGTCGCATACATTCTGGCTGTGCTGATGCTGCCCGAGACGGACGAGTCGGTGGAATGACCGACGTCGGATATGTAACATGACAAAAGGAAAGACAGACATGAAAAACAAGAAAGTATCCGCACTGAGAGCGGCAGCGGCGATACTGCTGTTCAACGCAGCTGACGCAGAGGCAAAGAAGAAGGAGACATAGCAGAAAGGAGAGACAGACATGAAGGACAAAAGAGTTATATTTCTCAGGGTCATCGGCATTGTGACCCTTGTGATGGGATTCATCGGACTGGCAGCGGGCGCAGGGACTTCTTCGGCGGCATGTTTCTGCGGCGCTGGAAGCGTCATCAATGCATCGAACATAATAGCAAAGAAAAACAGAGACAGATAAATATAAAGGAAGACACAAAATGAAATTGAGAACAAACAAGAACGACGCCGTAACAGCTTTGATCGCTGTGGCATCAGGGATCGTTATAGCTGTGATGATGAACGTTCCCGAAAAGCACGGAATACATACAAATGCACTGTTGCAGATGCTTTTCTGGGCGACCTTTGCGGGCAATATCATACGTTATTTCCGCAGCAGGCGGACACAGCAGAATGAAAATTGACCGTTCACGACAAAAAAACGACCGTTCGCCCAAAAAGACTACACTTTTTCAAAAAGTTGTATTATAATAAGAACTGTAAGAGGGAAGGATACTGATATCCCTGAGATAGATATACCCCTCATAAAGAACAAAAGAAAGAACGACATAAACAGACCGACAACAAGACGAAACGGAGGCATCAACATGAAAGAGAGAAATATCAATACGGTATGGTCGCTGGCAATGCTGGTCATCGGGATATGCACCATAATGCTGGGCATTACGGGAATGACTGATTCGGTATACAAAGATGTGCTGCTGAGAGTGATAGGTGTGACCGACCTGCTGGCAGTGCCTGTGCTGACCTACGCAACTGTGCTGAAGATCAAAAACAGATAACGGCACAAAGAAGTAAAGAACAAAAGAAAGAAGCGGCGGACAGAAATAAAGAACAGTCCGTGAAACAAAACAAAAGGAGAACGATCATGAAAGCAGATAACAGAGACCATTTACGAGAGATAGTCAAAGGCGTCATTATATCGGTGCTGATAGCAGGCTGCTTTTTTGCACTGAATCAGAGACTTCCCGTGCTGAGCGACATAAAAAGCATGGTCGCACTCACGGTAGTTTGTGTGGCAGGCAGCATGGGCGGACTGATGACAGACACCATGACAGAGGAACTCCTCGATGCCGAAAATGCGGAGGACGTTCTGCAAAACGACATATAAATACAGATCACAAGGGTGAAACTGATGAATAAAGAAAAGGTGCTGGAGGTCAAGGGGCTTTCCAAGCAGTATAAAAAGGGCGTGTACGCTTCCGAGAAGGTCACGTTCGATGTGCATAAGGGAGAGATATTCGCTCTTATCGGACCCAACGGCGCAGGCAAGACCACGACGATACGCATGATATCGACTCTCTTGCAGGCGACTGAGGGAGATGCGGTGATAAGCGGTCACAGCATACTGACCGAACCTGAAAAGGTCAGGAAATGCATAACCTATCTGCCTGATGAAGCGGGCGCATACAAAAACATGAAGGGCATCGACTACCTGAGATTCATGGCTGAACTTTATGCTGACAGCAAGAAGCAGGCTGAGGGATTCGTGAAAACGGGCAGGGAGATATGCGAGCTGGGAGACAGGCTGAATGACAAGATAGCAAGCTATTCCAGAGGCATGCAGAGAAAGCTGCTGCTGGCAAGGGCGATAATGTCAAAGCCCGACCTTGCCATACTCGATGAACCCACCAGCGGCCTTGATATAATCAATGCGCTGGAGATAAGACGAATGATAAAAAAGCTGGCAAGCGAGGGAATGAGCTTTCTGCTTTCTTCCCACAACATGCTGGAGATAGAGTATGTTTCGGACAGGGTGGGCATAATCGCAAAGGGTCACCTGCTCGAAACGGGCACACCACAGGAGCTTATAGACAAGTACAAGGCAGATAACCTTGAAGATGTATTTGAGCTCGTCGTTATGAAGAAAGATATCACGGGGTGGTGAGCGCTATGAAATTTCGTACTCTTTTTCTGAAGGAACTGCGTGAGATGCTCAGCACACAGGCGATACTGATGATGGTGGTGTCGGTGGTGATACTGTCATTCGCAGGGCAGGCGATGAGCAAGGCTGTCGAAGAAAGTGCAGAGACCATGATGGACATAAACATCTGCGACAAGGACGACACCGAGTTCACGCACAATATGATAAAGTTCATGACAAGCAATCTGGCACAGCTGGACGGTGAGGTCAACGTGGTGGAGATAGATTCGGAGGACTACGCAGCAGAGCTTAAAAAAGCAGGCGTGAAAAACGTGGTCATCATACCCGAAGGCTTTACCGAAAGCGTGGAGAACAGTGAACCTGCCACAGTCAAGTATGTGCAGCGGCTGAATTCACTGGCGACCTTCTCGAATATGAATGCAGGTTCGCAGGTGGCGGTCGAATACCTCTCGGCAGCGGTCAAGGACGTTGTTTACAGCGTCAAGGTCGCAGGCGGCAAGCTTACAAATACTGAGGTCAGCTTCCTTAATGACCCCATACATCTGGAGGAATCCACGGTAGTTGCCGACAAGAGCGAGAATATATCGGCAAGCATCGTGATGTCGCTTTGCTCGGCACAGGGCATGGTAGTGCCCATAATGATGTTCGTGCTGGTCATGATGTCATCAAATATGATACTCAATGCGGTCAGCACCGAGAAGATAGACAAAACACTGGAAACTCTGCTTTCCGCACCCATATCGAGACTGTCCGTCATAGCGGCAAAAATGCTCTCTGCGGCAGTGGTCGCAGCGATGCAGGCGGCTGTGTATATGTTCGGGGCGAAGAACATGATGAACGGCGTACTCGATAACGTCAGCGGACAGACAGGTTACAGCGAAGCGCTGAAAAACCTGGGACTCACCATGAATGCAGGACAGTATGTGCTGGTGGGCATACAGATGTTCCTGTCGATACTGATAGCACTTTCGGTATCACTGGTACTTGGTGTTCTCGCAAGGGATTCAAAGAGTGCGCAGACCATGACACTTCCTATCATGATGTGCACGATGATACCTTACATGCTGTCGATGTTCGTTGATATAAAGACCATGTCACCTGCCATCAGGTATGTGGTATATGCTATACCGTTCTCACATGCGTTCATGGCATCTGAGAATGCAATGTTCGGAAATATGGACGTCTACATAGGCGGACTTATATATCAGGTCATCTTCCTGTCGGTGTGCATGTTCTTTGCACTGCGGATATTCATGAGCGACAGGATATTCACCATGACGCTGGGCGGCAGAAGACACAGAAAGTCCGCTGAAGGCGAAGCAGGCGAATAACAGATGGCAAGCATCACCCGCCCTGTGACCGCAGCGGGTGATGATACAGAAAAACAAAATATGCGGACACGAGAGAGAAAGGAACCGTTGACAGAGGGGTGTCGAAAAAGACGGAGGAGACGTCATGAAAGAACAAGTCAAGATCATAAAGGCAGCCCGGGATAAAGGTTACAGGTCAGTTACGCAGATAATGAGAGATATGTCGGCAAGAGGCTGGGAAGCAGTCAATATCCGCCACAATGACGACAGCGTGCTGATAACCTTCAAAAGAGATAATTGATATCCCGTCCCCAAAAAACGAGCGGCAGAATGACCGTGATGATATAGAACAAAGGTTTCCGCTGATGAGAAAATATCGGACGGTCTGGGTTTGTGCGCCCTTTTGACAGATAACAAACGGATATTTCATGTACGGCGGTCACGGCGAAGATATCAAAAAGCCCGTGATGTGTGCAGGAAAGCCTGAACAGAGACATAGAAAGAGGATACAAGATGAAGAACAGCAAAATGGTAAAGAGGATAACAGCTTTCGCTGCGGCAGGTGCAGCCGCATTCGCAATGATGTCATCGGTGTGCGCACTGAGTACCGACGAAAGCAGTGATAACGATATGAGAACTGTGATATGCACCGAATGCAGAGGTCTGCTGCCCACCCACCTTATGGTAAGGTGACGATGCTGTCATGCTTTCGGATGCAGGAGAGAAAAACTATGATAGAAGATAACATAAAGGTCGTAAAACACAGCTGTGTGCGTATCGACTGCGGAAAGACGATCTATATCGACCCTTTCATGGTCGGTGATGCACCGCATGATGCGGACCTCATACTGGTCACTCACCCGCACTTTGACCACTTTTCCGTAAAGGATATAAGGAAGGTGGCAAAGCAGGGGACTATTGTGGCAGGTCCGCCTTTGCTGCGCCGTGCGAAAAGCCTTATGACAGGCTGCACCTTTGTGCCGCTGTCACAGGGGCAGAAAACAGAACTCTGCGGTATATCCGTTGAAGCTGTCCCTGCCTACAACATAAAACCCACACGCCCCCACAAGCGTTTTCTGAACTGGTCGGGCTATCTGCTGGATATTGGCGGCGAGAGGGTCTACATAACAGGTGACACTGATGCCACCCCCGAAAGCCGTGCGGTAAAATGCGATGTGCTGATGCTGCCTGTGGGCGGCAGCAATTATACCATGAACGCTGCCGAAGCCGCAGAACTTGCCAATGCCATAAGACCACGCACCGTCATACCCATACATTACGGCGCTTTGCTGGGCGGCAGGGAAGCAGCCGAAAGGTTCAAAGCACTGGTGGATAAGGATATCAGGACTGATATCCGCAATACGGTTTACAGCAATGCAATGATCTATGCGTATACTATCGCTGCCGCTGCGATACTGCTGCTGCTGGCGATATACACGGCTTGCTTATAAGTGTTCACAAGCCTTATTTTGTGACAAATATATCACTGTGATGTATTTGTCACATATATTTTGCCACGTTTTTGTGTAAGTCTACAAAAGTGATAAAAATGTCACTTTTACTGTTGACAAAAGGCTGGTAGTGTGATATTATTGTCACATAAGGTGATAAATACATCACACCTCAGCGGAAATAAAGACAGAAAGCTATGTACGAAAACGGAGTGACACAAAATGAAAAATGACAGCAATTCTTTAAACGAACTGTACGCTAAGTACCGCAAGCCCAACATGACCCGTGCCGAAAGGCAGGAGATGATGGAAAAGATCTACCGTGAGAGATACAGGAACGACCCACGCAAGCCCGTATCACAAAAGGGGCAGGCGATCGCAAACCTGATCTGCGGTGTGGTGATATTTGCCATGTCGATGCTGATGATGCTGGGCATAAAGGCACCCGATGTTCCGTCGGAAGCAGTGCTGATACTTGCGGGTGCAGCATTTGCGGTGATGGTATTCTTTGAGGTCAGGTACAAGAAGGAACCCGCTGATGAGCTTTCAAAGGAGCTTATGATGAAAGCTACATCTTATTCCGCTTATGCACAGATAATCGTGATGTGGCTGGTGGGCTTCATTACGATGATGGCGGCAAACAAAAGCGATAAGGATTACATCATGGTCAACAGCGATAACCTGATGGGTGTCACGATGATGCTTATGGGCGTCTACCTCATGGTGAGAAACGGCGTTTATATCTGGCTGGACAGAACTCCTGCTGACGAGGAGGAATGACCGTGAATAGTAACTTAAAGACACCCGAGGAGGTCAGGGTAGAATATAAAAAAGACAAGCGCAAGCCCATGAGTGTGCGGGCGCACACAAAGGTAAGAGGCATAACGGCACTTTTTGCGGGACTGTTTTTCTTCTATATGGTGTTCTCGGGAGATGTTCTGGGAATGGATAACAAGGAAGATGACCCCGTTGATATCGCCGTAATGCTCGTGCTGATGATAGGTATGTTAGTCAGCGGATTTATCTGGCTGATGAATCTGGCTGCATATAAAATGGAGCCTGATGACGAGATGTCCGCACGTACAAGGGACAAGGCAAACGGTGTGGCGTTCTTTGTATGGTACATGGTGGTCATACCGCTGCTGATGCTTATGGAGCTTGTGAAAAACGGCTCGGTGTCGCAGCTGCTGAGAGGGAGCTTTTATCTGATATTCATCAGCGGGCTGCTGATATACGATGCATTCAGGCATTTCATATTCCTTATGCTTGATAAGCCCGACAGGGCAGACGAGGAGGAATGACCATGCCTGAACTGAAAACAAGGCTCAAAGAGCTGCGTGCTTCAAAGAACATGAAGCAGGGCGACCTTGCCGACATCGTAGGTGTAAGGCGTGAAACGATAATCAGGCTGGAGAAGGGGCAGTACAATCCGTCACTAAAGCTGGCGATGGACATAGCAAAGGTGTTCGGGGTGACTGTCGAGGACGTATTCAGCTTTGAAGACTGATAAATTACATGGATAAGAGAAAGGACGCAAAGAAAATGGAAAATAACAACATGTCAAACGGAATGCAGCAGAACGGTGCTGCGATGAACGGTCCCCCCATCGGATATCAGGCGCCGCCCGCCCCCAGGACTTCAACAGGCAAGACCATATTGGTGATAGCTGCCGTGATAGTAATATACTTTATCATGCAGATCGGTGCTTCGTTTATAACAGGTGCTATGAAGCTTGAACCTACCAGCTATCCTGCACAGTTAGTAAACTCTTTATTCTCGCTGGCAGGTCACCTGATAGTGCTGCTTGCGATAATGAAGAAAAAAGGTGTGCTCACATCAAAGGGCAACGGCATTGTAGTCGGTCTGGTGGCAGGCGGTTACCTGATAGTGGCAGGTGCTATGAACGGTGTCAACGCACTGTTCATGACCACCAACAAAGATGGTGTACCTACATACGCTATGCCAAAGGGTCTGGTCTTCGGCTCGAACCAGATATGGTGCATACTGGCGGTGCTGGTAAGTGCAGGTATCTGTGAGGAACTGATGTTCAGGGGCATTATCCTGAATGCGCTGCGTGACCGTTTCGGCAGGGACACCTTCAAAGGCACACTGCTTGCGATAATCATTTCGGGCGTTATGTTCGGCTGCATGCACTTCGTCAACCTGACAGCAGGCGTACCGTTCCTGAGCGTTCTGGCACAGGTAGTCAACGTTACGGGAATGGGTCTGTTTATGGGTGCTGTTTATTGCAGATGCGGCAACATCAAGGCATGCATGCTGCTGCACTTCTTCCTGGATATATGCATACTTCTTCCCAACAGCATGAAGTCCGCAGGTGCTGACCTTAGCAGTGCGCTGACAGAGACCATCAGTCCCGCAGCTTTCATAGGCATCCTCGTTTACGGTGGCATCACCGCATTCCTGCTGAGAAAGGGCGTCCGCCACGAACTTTTCAGTTACAGCCTGGACGAAAACAAGGCTGCATGATGAACTGACATCTACATAAAAAATATATGAAAAAAAGCAGTGCCCTCTTCCGTAAAAGGAAGGGGGCACACGTTTTTGTAAAGCCTTATGTCAGCCGCCTAAGCGTATCATTTCGTCTATGCAGACCTTTGCTTTGGCTATCAGTTCATCGTCCATCAGTATCTCGGCAGCTTCGTAAGCATCATCGCCGCCTATCGCCCTGACGGTGTTGTAAACGTCCATCAGTGTGGTCGCTTTCATGTTCTGGCAGATAAGTCTCTTTGACAGGTCGTAGAAACGCTTCTCGGGATACTTGTACTGCAAGTGTTCCCTGATGGAGACCTCCGTGCCGATGATGAATTCTTTGGCATCGCTTTTTGCAGCGTATTCCATTATGCCCGAGGTCGAACCTGCATAGTCAGCCTGCTTTGTCACCGCAGCCCTGCATTCGGGGTGTACCAGCAGCAGCGCATTCGGGTGGGCAGCCTTAGCTTCCTCGACTTCTGCGGCAGTTATGGCTGCATGCACAGGGCAGCCGCCGTTCAGCAGCTTGATATCCTTGTCGGGACATGCTTCTGCCACGAAGGAACCAAGATTTATGTCGGGAATGAACAGTATCTTGTCAGCGTCCATGTTCTTGACTATCTTCACAGCCGATGACGAAGTCACGCATACATCGCATACAGTCTTGAGTGCGGCGGTGGTGTTTATGTAGCATACCACCTTGCGGTCGGGTTCCTTATCCTTCAGTGCCTGTATCATCTCGGGTTCCATCTGTTCTGCCATAGG
The DNA here is from genome assembly GCA_946544695.1 of uncultured Ruminococcus sp. GTDB lineage: Bacteria > Bacillota > Clostridia > Oscillospirales > Ruminococcaceae > Hominimerdicola. Next base: position 15,207 of record CAMNMO010000018.1, read on the forward strand.
GCAGCCCGCATCTTTGTGCGCCAGATATACCCTCTTGTCGGGCGAAAGCATCTTTGCTGTTTCAGCCATGAAGTGCACGCCGCAGAGAAGTATGTTCCTGTTCTGCACCTTTGCGGCTTCAACGCTGAGCTTGTAGCTGTCGCCTGTTATGTCAGCGACCTCGATTATCTCAGCCGCCTGATAGCTGTGCGCCAGTATGCAGATGTCGTACTCTTTTTTCAGCCTGAGTATCTCGTCCTGAATATCTCTTATCATATCATTTCACCTGTATTTTAAGTCTCGGGTGTGTTATATCCTCGCAACTCCGCTTTCTCTTGCAGCCTTGCCGACAGCTTCCGCAACTGCAACGGGTACAGCCCTGTCAAATGCATCGGGCAGTATGAATTCGGGGCACAGCTTGTCATCGGGAACGCAGGAAGCTATTGCATAAGCCGCAGCCAGCTTCATCTCCTCATTGATATCGCTTGCACGTACAGCCAGCGCACCTTTGAAGATACCTGGGAAAGCTACCACGTTGTTTATCTGGTTGGGGAAGTCGGACCTGCCTGTACCCACGATGTATGCGCCTGCCTCCTTAGCGACATCGGGCATTATCTCGGGCACGGGGTTGGACATTGCGAAGATGAAAGGCTTGTCGTTCATGCTCTTTACCATTTCGGCAGTTACCAGGTCGGGCTTGGAAACGCCTACGAATACATCAGCGCCCTTCATTGCGTCAGCCAGACCGCCACGCAGGTGTTCACGGTTGGTTATCTTTGCCATTTCAGCCTGTGCAGGGTTCTTTATGTCATCGCCCTCGCAGATTATGCCCTTTGAGTTGAGCATGATTATGTCCTTGACACCCAGACTCAGCAGGAACTTTGCAATAGCGCAGCCCGCAGCGCCCGCACCGCTCATAACTACCTTCAGGCTGCCGATATCTCTGCCTGTCAGCTTGCATGCGTTGAGCATTGCAGCGCCCACAACGATGGCAGTGCCGTGCTGGTCATCGTGGAATACGGGGATATCTACTCTCTCCTTCAGCTTAGCTTCTATCTCGAAGCAGCGGGGTGCAGCGATATCCTCCAGATTTATGCCGCCGAAGCTTCCTGCTATCATAGCCACAGTGTTGACTATCTCATCGACATCATTGCTTCTTACGCAAAGGGGGAAAGCGTCCACATCGGCAAACTCCTTGAACAGTGCGCACTTGCCCTCCATAACTGGCATACCTGCCTCGGGACCGATATTGCCCAGCCCCAGCACCGCAGAGCCGTCTGTAACGACAGCAACGAGATTGGCACGGCGGGTGTAAACATAGCTAAGGTCGGGGTCCTTCTGTATTTCCAGACATGGCTGCGCAACACCGGGGGTGTAAGCCAGCGTCAGGTCACGTGCATTATTGATCTTGGCACGGGAGATG
>CAMNMO010000019.1 GCA_946544695.1 uncultured Ruminococcus sp.
AGTGAAAATCTATATGTCGTTTACTATAACAATAGTTGGCGGTTTTCTCTCCCCCCGCCGAAGGCGGGGGGAGAGAAAACAACTCAATAAATTATCCTTGCTATACTTATTTCTTAGTGGTGTTTTAAAGGGATAACCATATTGTGATATACTTTTCACTGCCAGACTTTTACGAGGTGATAACATGGCGCTTGACGGCGTTTTTTTGAATGAGATAAGAAAAGAACTCATGCCCCTTATCGGCGGGCGTGTGGATAAGATACATCAGCCCTCAAAGGGTGAACTGCTTATCGCAGTGCGCACATTTGACGGTCTGAAAAAACTGCTGATAAACACGGTCGCAGGCACTGCAAGGCTGCACCTGACCTCTGCTGAAATAGAAAACCCCAAGCAGCCGCCCATGTTCTGCATGCTTATGCGCAAGCATCTGTCATCAGCCAAGCTTGTGGATATCAGGCAGCAGGGATATGAACGTGTGATAATGCTGGACTTCGACGCTTCAAACGAACTGGGCGACATAGTCAGGCTGACCATTGCGATAGAACTGATGGGCAGGCGTGTGAACCTGCTGCTTCTTGACGGCAGCAGCAAGATAATCGACAGCATAAAGCGCATATCTTCCGAAACCTCTGAAAATCCCGTACTTCCGGGGGTCATCTATTCCCCGCCCGAAAGCGATGACAGGCTTTCTCTCACGGAATGCACCCGTGATGAACTCGAAGCCATGCTGGGTAAATTTGCAAACCTGGAACTTTCAAAGGCTGTCATGAAGTCGGTGAGCGGCATATCCCCCGTGTTTGCAAGGGAATGCGCTTTCTTCGTGTCACACTCGGCTGAGGTCATAACAGGCGAGATGACCGATGACCACAAAGACAGGCTGTGGTTCTACATCAAAAAGATACGCACACAGCTTGAAAGCGGCGGCAACAAGTTCACCGTGTTAAAGACCACGGGCGGTGAACTGAAGGATTTCTGCTTCTGCAACATCGACCAGTACGGCGGGCTGATGGTGACAAAGCAGTTCGATACGCCCTCACAGCTGCTTGACTATTTCTATTCCGAAAGAGACACACTTTCCCGCACAAGGCAGAAGGCGCAGGACCTTTTCAGGCTGCTTGCGAACACCATCGACCGCACGGAATCGAGAGTGAAAAACCAGCAGCTTGAACTTAAAGACTGCGCAAGGCGTGAACAACTCAAACAGTACGGCGACCTGATCACTGCAAATCTCTATGCCCTTGAAAAAGGCATGACCGAAGCAAGGCTGATAAATTTCTACGATGAAGCCCAGCCCGAAGTCACTGTAAAGCTTGACAAGCGCCTGACCCCCGTGCAGAATGCGCAGAAGTATTTCAAGGAATACCGCAAGCTGGATACCGCAGAAAAAGTCCTGAAAGACCTGATAGCAAAAGGCGAGGAAGAAGCAAAGTACCTCGATACCGTGCTTGATGCCCTGACTCGTGCACGCACCGAAGGCGACATCGCAGCACTCAGGCAGGAGCTGACCGAACAGGGCTATATCAGCCGCACCAGACAGAAAGGCAAGCCGCCAAAAGCACTGCCCCCTATGAAATTCCGTTCCAGCGAGGGTTACGATATACGTGTGGGCAGGAACAATACCCAGAACGACCGCCTGACCTGCAAGGAATCCAGAAAGACCGATGTATGGCTGCACGCAAAGGATATCACGGGCTGCCATGTCATAATAAGCTGCCCCGACAAGGGCGAAGCTGCAAGATTCACCCCCGATGAACTTCCGCCCGACCGCACCATTGAAGAAGCGGCGATAATTGCGGCTTACTATTCCAAAGCCAAGAATTCATCAAGGGCAGATGTGGATTACACTTTTGTTAAATACGTCAAGAAGCCTGCGGGTTCAAAACCCGGCATGGTCATCTTCACACACAACTACACCATCACCGTTAAACCCGATGAGGAACTTGTAAAACAGCTTGAACTGAAATAACAGCCGCAGGTGTTCAGTAAGATATGACAGCGGGCAGTACACATCTGAAGGTGCACTGCCCGCTTTGTTTGCCCCAATAATTGTAAAAAAAATATGAACTTTTCGGAAGTATACGTTTTCATTCAAGGTTAATCGTTTTCTTGGAGAGGTGGGGGACTTGAAAAATCCGCAGCAATTGTGTATAATGTTAAGCAAGATGACCGCAGAGGTGCCTGCGGTAACTCTAATCGAATTATACGAAAGGTGGATCATAATTATGAAAACACAGATCATCAATGGCGTTTCACTGCCCAACATTCCCTGGCAGGATAAGCCCGCAGACTGCAAGGACGTTATCTGGAGATACGATGCCAACCCCATCATTCCCAGAGACCTGCTGCCTACTTCAAACTCTATATTCAACAGCGCCGTAGTTCCCTTTGAGAGCGACAAGGGCAAGTTCGCAGGCGTTTTCCGTGTTGACGATAAGGTTAGGAACATGGAACTGCATGCAGGCTTCTCCGAGGACGGTATCCACTGGAACATCGAGCCTGACAGGATCGTTTTCGAGCAGGCTGAAAAGTCTACCGAAGAAGTAAATCAGTGGGGCTACGGTTATGACCCCAGAGTATGCTTCATCGAGGACAGGTTCTGGGTGACCTGGTGCAACGCTTACGGCTGGAAGCCCACCATCGGCGTTGGCTATACTTTTGATTTCAAGACCTTCTATCAGTGCGAGAACGCATTCCTGCCTTTCAACAGAAACGGCGTTCTGTTCCCCAGAAAGATCAACGACAAGTTCGTAATGTTCTCAAGACCTTCCGACAGCGGTCACACACCCTTCGGTGATATGTACATCTCACAGTCTCCCGATATGAAGTACTGGGGTGAACACAGACACGTTATGGGGCCCCTGAAGGCTTGGGAGTCCAAGAAGATCGGCGCAGGTCCTATCCCGATAGAGACCAGCGAGGGCTGGCTGTGCTTCTACCACGGCGTTCTGGAGAGCTGCAACGGCTTCGTTTACAGCTTCTCTGCATGCATACTGGACAAGGACGAGCCCTGGAAGGTAAAGTACAGATGTGCTGAGTACCTGCTGAGCCCCCAGAAGATCTATGAGTGCGTAGGCGACGTTCAGAACGTTACATTCCCCTGCGCTACACTGGTAGACGCTGACACAGGCAGGATCGCTATCTACTACGGCTGCGCTGATACCTGCGTAAGCATGGCATTCACCACCGTTGATGACGTGGTAGATTATGTTAAGAACCACTCTTCCGTTTGATAAAAAATAATTCCCAATTTTGAAGTGTATTGCTAATGATACAGAAATTGCTTTTTTCGTATTGTTTCCCCCGCCTTCGGCGGGGGAAACAATACACAACCAAATTGGGATAAAAATAATTGATCTTATAGAATGATGACCGCCGCAGTACCGTTGGGTGCTGCGGCGGGTTTTATATGCTCATTTATTTTGGTGCTGTGTGACATTACTTTTTATAGTTATCCCTTTAAAACACCACTAAGAATATAACAAGTAGAATTTATTGAGATGTTTTCTCTCCCCCGCCGAAGGCGGGGGAGAGAAAACCGCCAACTATTGTTAATGCCAGCTGATAGGCTGTTTAATTTGGTGTGTCAGCGGTATAACCATATTACTTTTTGCCGTAATACTCAGCCATGAATTTCTGATACACAGCATAAGCCGCATTACCAGGAGAATCGGGGAATATGGTCTCTATGACCTTTTCGGCGGGCGTCCACTCGGCACGGTCCACCTCGTCCGAAAGCACCAGCGGCTGTTTTTTGGCCCTTGCTATGAACCCGTGCATCAGCAGCCCCTGCTTCTCGAACCAGTAGGTGCCTGCATAATCCACACCGTCAAGCTCTATGCCTATCTCCTCTTTCACTTCCCGCAAAGCTGTCTGCTCAGCGTTCTCACCCGGAGTGATGTACCCCGATACAAATGTGGTGTGCTTGTCTGACATATAGTACTGCCAAAGCAGCGCTATCTCGTCATATTCGTTCGCCACCAGCACTATCGAACAGCTTGGGAATGTATCGAACCAAAGCTTGCCGCATTTCCCGCAGTAAGGCACGTTGCCTTCGTCGCCCGCAGGTCTTTCTGTCAGCTTGCTTCCGCACTGCGGACAATATATGTATCTCATAGGCTCACCTCACAAAAAGGGTCGGAACAGTGCCGCTGTCCCGACCTTAGCATTTATATTAAACGTCATAAATTTTCTGACTTATCCCGACCACACAGCCAAATATCGCAGGCAGTGCAGTCGGTCTAAGTGAAAATTTATATGTCGTTTAATATAATATATTACTTCTCGTCAGAAGAAGATACGGTGATGTCGGGTGCGCTGCCTTCAGCTGCTGCCTTTGCTGCTGCTTCCTTCTCCTGTCTGAACTTTATCAGTGTCTGCTTGATGGATTCCAGCATGGGCTTGGTGAAAGGCAGGTTGTGCTCCTTAGTGAAAGGATCAAGCACAAAGCCCTCAACATTGGGTGTGTTCTCTGTCAGGTTAGCGATATCGCTGAACTTCATTGCAAAAGGCACGAACTTCTGCTCAGTGGTCTTAGCCATAGCGTCCATTGCGTCCTTGCTTGTGAATACGGGGAAGAATGAAATGGTCTTCTGGTTGCCTTCCTTGTCCTTTACATTCTTGTTCACCAGCAGAAACTTTGCAGTCTGCTTGTCCTGGAACTGAACGTGGTTGTTCTCATCAGCCACCAGTTCCTGGTTCTTCTCCAGAACAGCGGGTACCAGGAAAGTCGATCTCAGCGCCTGGTTGATCACCTTGTTCTGTGTATCGGGGTTGAATTCCTTTCTCATATCAGCGATCGCATTTATCAGCGCACCGTTGTCGATCTTCTCGTTGGATACCTTGCCCGATATCTGTAAATTCTGATTTGCCATATTTTTCTACTCCTTTTTAGTCACTTTGTTTTTTGGAGAGTATTATCTCTCCTCCAGATTTATATCTACGATAAACTTAGGTCTCGCCTTAGTTTCCAGATAGATCTTGCCTATATATTCACCGATAACACCGATAGCCAGCATCTGAAGTCCGCCTATCGCCCATACCGATACCACTGTTGAAGCCCAGCCCCTTACAGTGTCACCCACAGCCTTAGCTATCAGGAAGTATATCAGCATCACGATGGATATAAGGAATATGAACACGCCCAGCGCAGTGATGAATCTTATGGGCTTTACCGACAGCGAGGTTATTCCCTCCACCGCAAAAGCCAGCATCTTCTTCAGCGGATACTTTGATTCGCCTGCAACACGCTCGTTGCGCTCGTAGGTCACGATGTCGCTCTTATAGCCCACCATAGGCACCATTCCTCTCAGGAACAGGTTGACCTCCTTGAACTCTGCCAGCGCATCGACAGCACGCTTGCTCATAAGTCTGTAATCTGCATGGTCATAGGTTATCTCAACACCCATGAATTCCAGCATCTTGTAATAGCCTCTTGCCGTGCTGCGCTTGAACGCCGTATCGGTATCTCTCGATGACCTTACGCCGTAAACTATCTCACAGCCCTCAGCACGCTTTTCCAGCATGCCGTCAATGGCGTTTATATCGTCCTGAAGATCTGCGTCCATCGAAATGATTATGTCCGCATAATTTCTCGCAGTCATCAGTCCTGCAAGCAGTGCATTCTGGTGGCCCTTGTTTCTCGAAAGCTTGATGCCCGTGAAGATATCGCTCTGCTGCAAACCGTGCAGCTTCTCGATGATCTCCCATGTTTTGTCCTTTGAACCGTCGTCCACAAACATGACCTTGCTTCTGTGGCTTATCTTGCCTGCGTCCATCAGCTCGTCCATTTTCTTCATCAGTGCCTTCGCTGTAATGGGAAGCATCTCCTCCTCATTATAACATGGTATCACCAAATACAGTGTTTCTGCCAATTTTATTCATCTCCAAAGTTATTTTTTATCTTTATACCGACCAAGCCGACATACCGCACGGATCTCGGGCGGTCTTTTCTCTCTCTGCTGTCAGGTACAGCCTTCGTGATATCACAGCGCACTCAGGAATATGGCTTCTTCATCACGGTTTATTCCGAACAGCCTGCATGCGTTCTCGTTGGTGATCCGCAATATCTCCTCCACCGAAACGCCCTTTATCTCAGCCATGACCTTTGCAGTCTCGGCTATCATCGAACTGTCGCTGCGTTCACCCCTGTAAGGAGGCGGCGCCATGTAGGGACAGTCGGTCTCAAGCAGCAGTCTGTCAAGAGGCACAGCCTCGCAGGAACGTCTCGACTTCTTGTTGTTCTTGAAAGCAAGCGCCCCCGTGAACCCGATATACATTCCCAGCCTGACCACTTCTTCGGCAGTCTCAGCCGAACCCGAAAAACAGTGCATCACGCCCTCGGGTCTGAACTCGCTGAGTATCTTCATGCAATCCTCCGTAGCATCACGGCAGTGCACTATCACAGGCAGCGATCTGCACACCGCAAACCTGACCTGATCCTTGAAAAGCTGTATCTGCTTTTCCTTATTGTAGCCCTCGTAATGGTAATCAAGCCCTATCTCGCCTATGGCACCCAGCTTGTGTATCTTGCAGGCGCTTGTGTAAAGTTCCCGCAGGATATCCATGTAATCATCGGGCACCTCGTCCACGTTCTCAGGGTGGAATCCCACCGAGGTATAGTAGTTCTCATATCTCTCTGCCGTTGCTATGCCGAACCTTGATGACTTCTCATCGGTAGCGGCATGCAGCATTCTGTCTATGGGGTGTCCCTCACCTGTCAGCAGCCTGTCCAGCAGTTCATACCTGTCCTCATCGAATGCAGGGTCGTCGTAGTGACAGTGTGAGTCAAATATCCCTCCCGTCATACAGATCTCCTTCCCATTTATATATACAATAGTTATTATACCACAGTTTTAACCTTTTGTAAAGCACTTTTTTGTCATTTGAAAAAATTCGCACATCTTGAAAAGGCATCACATACAACTTCTGCCCCCGAGTGTTACCAAACACCCGAGGGCAGATATTTCTTTAGTTATCATCAACACAGTTCCGACTTGTCAGACCGTCAAATTATATGGTCTGCCAAAGTGACATCCGCCATGTTCACTGCTGACCGTACATTGAAACATCAGCCGTGCCGTCAAACAGACCCAGTGTGATGAGAGAATATCCCTCCGACTTCACAGCGCCTGTCTCATCAAGTTCAAACACTCCTCTTACCATGCTGTAAGCACCCGTGTCCTCATCGAAGGCTGCTTCGATATCGGCTTTTCTGTACTCAACGTTCCTGCCGTCAACAGCAGCATCTTCCTTGTACAGCACCGAGTTCACCCTGCTTATGCTGCCGCCGTCAAGGCTGTATGCTGTGTACAGGTATTCGTCCTTAACCGACTGCTCCTCTGTCACCGCATACTTTCCGTTTTCGGATATCTGTATCCTGCATGTATTGCCGTTGACATCAGCGCTGAGTTCATTTACAGCCCAGCCGTCGCCGTCGGGTGATACCACGCTTATCTTTCTGCCGCTGTGGTCGATGACATAGAAGCTGTCATTTCTCTTTACCAGGTCTATCCTGTCAGTCTCGGGACTGTTCGGTGTTACGGCAGCGATGTCGTCGGTATACCTGCCCGAAGCTGTGCTTAACATTCCCAGCTTTACAGTTTCTTCGGTATCGTCGGTGTAAAGGTAAGCAATGCTGCTGCCGTCATCTGAAACTGTTATGTCCTTTATATATCTGTCCTTCCAGCCTTCGCTGTTTACTTCTGTAACGCCGTTTTTGTCACAGCGGAATATCTTTTCGGCAGCACTGCCGTCTGCATCAACGGTGCCTGCAAAATACACAGCGCTCGCATCGCCCGCAGCCGCAAGTGCAGTGACACCGCCTTTATAGTCACTGCCATCGGGTGACTTTACAGAGTATTCGGCTGTCAGTCCGCCGTTCTCGTCATAGCAGGTGACCTGTGCATCTGAAAGATCGGCGTTATTGTATTCAAGCAGTGCAAAGCCGTTATCAAGCATTATGCATTCGCTGCTGCCGCAAACGTATGTGTTCAGCACAGAATTGCTGTCAGCATCATATAATGAATATTCATAGCGGTCAACATTTGTTTCCTCTATGCAGTTCTCTATAAGATATCTGTTGTCGTTTATCTTGTGTATCTGTGCATCGGGGTCAAATTTTTCATATATGGTCTTGCCATCGGCGTTGAAGCCTGACGTCATCAGCCTGCCCATGCTGACATAGACCGTTATCTCGTCCTCTGCTGCCGCATGCTGACCCGCAGCAGGCATGGTGCTGATGACATGACCTGCTTCTGTTTCGTTATCGTAATTTCTCCTTAATACGACATTGTTGAATCCTGCCTTTTTGAATGCATCATCTGCTTCGTCCTCTGTCATGCCCGCAACATCGGGCACTGCGCCGCTTTCGCTCTCAGATGTTTCGGCAGATGTACCGCTGCTGCTGTACCAGCCGAAATTGCCGTAATCTTCACCGAACATATTCAAGCCGACCGACTTCATGTCACTGCCGTCCCACATAAGCAGGCATACATCGCCTGTTTCTTCATCGAAGAACGTGTTCTTGCCATCGGGGTCTATCAGAATGTTTTCCGAACCATTACCCACCTGCATCTCGGCTGCTTCATTGAACGAATCACCGCCTATGCGCTCAACTATCACCTTGCCGTTTGCCGAATCGGTATGCAGCATGTACTTTCCGTTCTCTGAGATGTAGAAGCCTTCATAATCATCATATTTCGGCATTTCGTAGTTCTGTGTGAAGTATTCGGCATTGCCTGCGATAACATCGCTTTTCACCAGCGTGCCGTCTCTGCGCCTTGAAGTTCCGCCGCCCGCAGCAGTTTCACAGCTCATCAGAACTGTCAGCTCACCGCTGTATGAGTTCATGAAGAAGATATCGTTGTTGCGTTCGGTAAGCATGAACTCGCCAATGCCCGAATGCACTGCCACATCATCGACCTGTTCCGAAGTTCCCGATGTGCTGATAAGTCCCAGCTTCACGTTTTCGTCGTCTTCGCTGTACATATAGCAGATGGTGCTGCCGTCCGCCGTCACCTTCATATCGTATATGCGTCTGCCCTGCCAGCCTTCACCGTTCATACCTGCTGTCTTATCGCTGCCCTCGGGCATCACCTTGTAAAGCTTAGTCACCTCGCTGTCGCCGTATTCAAGCACCGCAACATACATGGCACTTCCGTCGGGTGCAAAGGCAAAGTCAGCTATGCCGCCATCATCGGGACCCGCCAGACCTGTTGTGAATGAAAATCTGTCACAGCAGTCTCCGTCCTCATTGTATACCGATGCTGTTACCGACTGCGAAGCACCGCTGCCGCCGTAGCCGAACAACGTCACAAAGCCGTTTTCAATAGGTACGCATATATTCTGTTCGGTGATAAACCCATTCACCACCGAGTTTGTCCCTGCATCATAGATAACATATTCGTATCCGTTCTCACCGTTGTTGTCCACACCGTTTTCGATGACATACCTGCTGTCAGTTATCCTGTATATCTCAGCCGCCGAGTTGAACTTATCGAATATGTTCCCGCCCTCGGGTGAGAAACCGTAGGTCGGCTGATAAACAGGAGGCTCGATATTTGTTTCTGTGGCAAGGTCATTCTCGTCAGTGTCAGCTTCGTATGCCTTTATGCCGAAATTTGTGTAGTCATCGGTGTACAGGTTGAAGCATATCGTCTTTGACTGTCTTGGCGAGGGTACCATCGAAATGTCATAGAAACCGCCTATGCACACATCGCCGCTCGCTTCGTCCACAAGTATATTGCACCTGTCGGCTGATGTATCTGCGTAAAGCTTATCTATCGGGAATTCCCTGACTTCTGCCGAAGTATCTTCAAGGTCGTAAACATATAGTTTACAGCCCTTTTCTTCCTCCCCCGGCTTCATTGCGATCATAAACATGTATCTGCCGTTCTCTGAAACACAGCAGTGATCCATATTCTTTCCGTAGAAACCGTTTGAACTTGTAAAGGAAAATCCCGCATCATAACCAACTGTCTTCTGTTCGCCGCCTGTAACGGATATTGATGTCACCGTCAGCCTGTCGTTTTCATCGGGGCAGACCATATATACCACATCGCCCACCGAGTATACCATAGTGTTCTCTTTTTCAACAGGGATCTCCATATCATTATAACCGTCAGCCAGACCCTTTATATACAGCTTTGAGCCGCCTTCCTCATCGTCACGGAAGAAATACATGTATTTTCCGCTGCCTGCGCCCGTAACTGTCAGGAAAGTTCCCGCCGTATCGTATGATGATATCTTTTCACCGTTTTCATCACGTATGCCCAGTGTATAAATCTGCGTTTTTTGGTCATAAGCCAGCCCTGCGCAGAACAGTTTACCGTCCGCACCGACTACGGGCGCTCCGCACAGTTCTTCATTTTCAAGCTTCAGCTCCACATTCCCCCTGACTGTCTCCATATCGAGGTCGTAGACCGTGCAGGTCAGGGTGGTGTTCTCGCTCACACCGTATTCATCGGGGTCGCTCCTGTCTGTTTTCCATGTAACAAAGCATTCATCGTAAACATAAATGCCTGCGCCGTCCGTCTTGACCTCTTTTAAAACAGAATTTGAGCTGCCGTCATAAAGAAGATATCTGAACTCCTGTCCGTCATACTGATAGTATTCAGCACCTTCGCCCTCGACCTGCCTTACCAGAAAGTTCCCGCTGCCGAGCCGCCAGATATCAGCGTCCTTGCCGAACTTGTCATAGACGGTATAGCCCTTAGGGTCAAAGAAACCGTCAAAGTTGTCGGGGACTTCTCCCACATAGCAAGCCTGACTTTCATCATCGCCACGCTTTTTGTCCGTCTTGAACGGAGCGTCTTTCAGCATATAAGCACCGCCGCCTATTGCTACCACTGCCGCAACTGCCGCTGCTGTTATCCTGCCTGTGCGCTTTACCGCTGCTCTCTCTTTTTCTTCTGTCACATACTTATTTGTATGATCTTCCGCTGCTGTGATATTCTTTATCTCCATACTATCACCCGTTAAGCCTTTCTTTATGCGAGCCTTGACAGAACTGTCTGCACGCACGCTGTCAAAAGCTTTTATGAGCTTATCGTCAAGCTTTTTGTCTGTCATAGTCTCACTCTCCCAATTCTTTTTTCAATTTTTTTCTGGCTCGGTGTATGTAGGAATATACCGTGTTCTCACGGCAGCCCATAAGATTTGCTGTCTCCGCAGCAGTGTGGCCCTCGTATATATTCAGGTACACTGCCATCCTTTCTTTTTCGGGCAGTCTCATGATCGCATCCATGACCTCACCGTACTGCGGGTCAGTCCCGATATGCGAAGCGCTGTCTATGTCCTTATCCCTGCGGTGATGCCTTCTCAGCATCGTCTTGCAGGTGTTCTGCGCTGTAACTATCAGCCACGCTTTGGTATGCTCACCCTTTTCGGGCGGCGCATCGGTCTCGAGATATTTCATGAATACTGTCTGCACGGCGTCCTCCGCATCAGCAGCATGACCGTGGAAATACACATAGCATATCCTGTACACCATATCAAAATATTCATCGTAAACGGCATCAAATCCGCCGATGCTTTCTATTGCCATAGTCAAACCACCCCCTGTGAAGCCCGCCGCCGCAGGGGTACGTTGGCAGACTTTTTTTGGTTTTCTGTAATTAATACGTCTGAGAAGGTCATATCCTTGCAGCAGATAAAAATTTTTTATGGTTATCCCTTTAACACACCATTGTATACACCGGTGTAACAAGATATAAGTATAGTGATGTATTCTTTTCCCCCGCCGTAGGCAAATGCGTGAACGCATGGAAAAGAATACCGACAACTACTGTTAATGCCCGCTGAAAGGCTGTACGGCACGGTGTGTCGGTTTCAAAAAAATATCGCCCTTTCGGACGATATCATATCACATTGCTTGTTATGCCCTCACCCAAGCTTTTCCTTGAGCAGCAGCAGCGTTCTGTACTCACGCATGTTCCATGCTTTTTTGCCCTCACGCTCCAGCATCTGCCTGTTTTTTTCAATGGCTTCATCGAGGGTGTACTCAGCGAACCTGAAACCGTGCGCCTTCTCGCTTTCGGAAAACTCACATTCTCCACGGCTTTCCTCCACATCGCACAGATAAAGCCTGCTGAACTGGTTGAATATCATTTCTTCCCGCAGCGACTTCCGCTTTTCCTCGATGTACCCCAGTTCCTTCACGCTTTCGGGTATCACGGTGCAGCCCGTTTCCTCCCTGACCTCACGTATCAGCGTGTCAAGGTCGCTCTCGCCCTCCTCCTGACCTCCGCCGGGCAGTTTGAGTTCACCTGCACCGCTTTCGATGAACAGCATTTTCCCGCCGTGAAATATCACACCTCTCACCGCAGTGCGCCTCAGAACAGGCAGACTCTCATCATAGTTCTTTGCGTCCATTGTCAGAAGTCTTTCCATAAAAGTATTCTCCTAATCGGCGTTCATAACGCTCTCGTTATTATCGTCAAGCAGTTCTATCAGTTCCTTGCCACGGTATACTGCTATATAGCCGTCGGGCAGACACAGTGCATCTATCAGTTCAGGTCTGCGGCTTATAAGTTCGTAAGCGTACACAGCCTCATAGTCCTCAGCTTCAACAGGTCTTGCGGTCCCGTCCTCGTCCAGCATGAAGGTCTCCACCGACCAGCCCGAACCTCCCAGTTCGGCAAATCTCTGCATCGAGACCAGTTCTTTCTCCAGCGCACCTTTAGCTACGGCTATCTTGTCATAGAAGTGTATAGCCTTGCCCACTATGCCGTACTTGTGAAGCAGCAGCACCTGTCTGTACTGAACATGCAGCGCCAGCGTCAGGTCGGTAGTCAGTGCAGTCAGCGGGTCATCGGTATAATCGGGTGCGGCAATGTCAAAGCCTATACCGTGTTCACTCAGCATAAAGGTGGAAAATCCTGCCCTTATACGGAAGCCGTCCTTTATCTTTTCAGCGGGTATATACTCTATCGCCTCCAGCAGAGGTTCAGCAAAGGGGCGCAGCGCCTCGTCCGCAGAAAACGTAAAATTTATACCATTTATCTCCTCTGTATATGTCACTATCATTAACGGCACTCCTTTCTTAGGGTCATGTATATCAGGTCAGGCTGTAATCAGTATCCAGCGATGCTGTAACATCAAAATCGGGCATGGCAGTCCTGACTTCTTCCAGCGCCTTGCGGAAAAGCGAAAGCCTGTCATCTTCATCAAAGCTTACCACCATATCAAAATGTATGGTCTTGTTATCCGTATCCGCATAGAATCCGTGCACCTGCAAAATGTTTTCATGCTTCATCACAATATCGCAGACCTGTTTGCGCAGCCCCACTATCTCGGGCACCTGAGTATTCATCGCATATATGCTGACAGCTGTGAGTATAACGCCTGTCTGTTCATACACCCTTGCTGTAACATCGTGTATGATGGTATCTATCTCATGTGCAGTATGGGTATCTGCAACTTCTATATGCACCGAACCGTTTGTTATATCGGGACCGTAGTCGTGCAGCACCAGGTCATAGGCGCCTATTACATCGGGGCAGCTTGTGACTGCTTCTATGACCGCAGCAGCCTTTTCGGGGCTGACTCTTTCGCCCAGTATCTCAGAGAGAGTACCTCCCAGCATCTCAAGACCCGACTTGATAATGACTATGGAGATGATGCCGCCGAGGAAAGCCTCCAGCTTTATGCCAAGCAGCAGGTATATTATGGCAGCGCCCAGCGTCGCCGCAGATATCACCGAATCCATCATGGCATCTGTACCTGAATTTATCAGCGAATCCGAGTTCACCTTCTCGCCCACGCCCTTTACATATCTTCCCATCACTATCTTGACGACCACTGCCGCCCCCACTATTATCAGCGAAGGCACCGAGTAATCGGGTGTTACGGGGGTGAGTATCTTCTTGACAGATTCCACCAGTGAAGTTATGCCCGCATAAAGCACTATCAGCGAGATGACCATAGCAGTCAGGTATTCTATCCTGCCGTAGCCCCAGGGGTGTTTTTTATCGGGGTGCTTTGCAGCCAGCTTTGTGCCCGCAATGGTTATCACCGATGATGCTGCATCACTCAGGTTGTTCACAGCGTCCAGCACTATGGCGATAGACCCGCTGAGAACACCTGTCACAGCCTTGAAACCTGCCAGCAGCAGGTTCGCACCGATGCCCACCATGCTGGTCCTGATTATTCTTTTATCTCTGCTGACAGCAGCATTTTCTTCCTGTTCGGTAAGCGATGCTGCCTGTTCAAGATATTTCATATCTATCCCACCTTACAAAAACAGGCGGATATCTTCCGCCCGTATCTACTATTGATAAATTTTAAAACACACCGTTCTTACCAACATTACGGCAATGATACGTTATGTCATAGTAAGATCCGTATTTACGACCGACCCGCAGCCTTCTGACAACTGCGGGCGTTATTTATCCATAAATTTTCTTACCGTATTTTCAACAGTGTCAACGCTGTTCTGTTCGGTTATCTCGACCCTGTAAGCATAGGTATCCTTGCTGCCGTTGTTTTCGGCTTCGGTGATCTCATCGAAATATTCAAGCCTGCCGTCACCGTCGAACATATACTCCGCCCGAAAGCCCGTCACCGTGCCTTCCTCGACCTTAGCGCCTATCTTTTCGGCATCGTATACATGCGTCACCCTGATACCGCCGTCCACAGTTTCTTCCTTAGCATCGACAATGTTCTGCGGGCTGTATATCAGCAGTCCCGCATCAGCCTGCGGATGGGGCATTTTTCTTGTATACCTCACGAAATCCGCATCACCCTTTGAAAGATGACTGAGTTCGCCGTTTTCGTAGGTAAAGCATTCTATGCCGTTGTTATACTGTGCATACTCATTGTTGTCGCTTTTGCCGTAGTAGGAATACACCAGCGTATCCTTCTCGTCATACTTGAAAGTGAAAGTCTGTTCCACTTCGCCCGAAGATATCTCCGTCATAACGACCTTTGCGCTGTCAAGAGAAGTATATTCCTCCCTTGCCTGTTTTATGAGTGCGCCGCCTGCCTTATCCTCAGCGCCGCTGCACCCTGCAAAGCACACCACACATATCACAGCAAGACCTGCTGTAAGTAATTTTCTCATATACTCTTGCCGACCTTTGCAAACATTATCAGTGCCAGCGTCACAGTGAATATCTGCGATATGGTGGCATGTATCATCAGCCCCACGTTGAACTTTATCACATAGAGGTCCATCGCAAAGCTTTCCACACCGATATTCTTGCCCCAGCTCAGCCAGCCGACATAGGGCAGTCCCTCACAGACATAAGCTATGAATGCACCCAGCACTATGCCTGCAAGCATGAAGAATATGAATGCGAAACCCTTCTTGAATTTATCCATAGCTGTTCCTCAGCTCACTTTCTGCGTGAAGGTGAGCGCCTTTTATTATCGGTTATCTTTTTCAGGTCAGAGAATTTCTCGTCGCTGGAAGCCTTGAATTTGCTGAGCATGTCCTCAAAATCCGCATTGCCCGAATTCTGGTTCGGGTCATATATCGGGGGCGGGTTCTTGCTGAGATCCTGCGGGGGTCTGTCATCACGCTTGGGTCTGAAACCACCCTGTGCAGGTCTGCCGCCCTGTCTGCCGTTTCTGTCACCGCTGCGGCTGCTGCCGCCGTTCGGTCTGCCGCCACGATCGCCCTGCTTTCTCTGGGGAGCGGGCTGTGCCTTCTTTATAGAGAGGGATATCTTGCCGTCCTCGCCCATGCTGAGCACCTTTACCTTAACGGTCTGTCCTTCCTGCAAATGGTCCTTTATCTCATTTACAAAGGTGTTTGCCACCTCAGAGATATGTACCATTCCCGTGGTATCCTTATCCAGCTCGACAAATGCGCCGAACTTTGTGATACCTGTTACTTTTCCTTCATAGATCTTTCCTACTTCAAGCT
>CAMNMO010000020.1 GCA_946544695.1 uncultured Ruminococcus sp.
CATCAGGATCGGTGGGCTCATCGGGATCGGTGGGCTCATCGGGATCGGTGGGCTGATCGGGATCGGTGGGCTCATCGGGGTCGGTGGGCTCATCGACTATCTCAGGACCTGTCTCGTTGATAGTTACCTTGATGGTGGTAGAAGCGCTGTCGTTGATATTTCTTACAGTAACAGTAACT
Organism: uncultured Ruminococcus sp.; assembly: GCA_946544695.1. Classification (GTDB taxonomy): domain Bacteria; phylum Bacillota; class Clostridia; order Oscillospirales; family Ruminococcaceae; genus Hominimerdicola. The sequence goes on from CAMNMO010000020.1 coordinate 180, forward strand.
TCACCCATTGCCTTGATGGTCAGCAGACCGTCGTTATTGATGGTTGCGATCTCAGGGTCATCAACGCTCCAAACCAGAGTATCAGCAGCTTCGCCGCCGTCAGCAGTGGTCTGCTTGCATGTGAACTGGTAAGAACCTGTGGACTGTGCCAGAACGATAGAACCGTCAAGCTCAGCGCCCTCGTTGCTCTGGATCTCCAGCTGAGCTGCGACCTTAGCGTTGTCGATGAATCTTACGTTAGTGGGATTAACAGCTGCATAAGCCTGAGCAGTCGAACCATCAGTACCATACAGTGTGATGAGTTCGCCCTGTCTGGTGAATACAGACTGACCCAGTGCAGCGCTGCCGTTGAAGCCGAAGTCAACATATTCAAGATTGTGGCAGTCATTGAATGCCTTATCGCCGATAGTCTTTACGTTCTCACCGATAACAACGTGCTTCAGGAAGAAGTTTGCACCACATGCGGACATGCCGATGTTGGTAACATAATCGGGAACGATATACTCATCGCCCTGCATACGAACAGGTCTTACGAGCAGAGTGGACTTATCCTTTGTGAACAGAACACCGTCAACACTGGTGTAGTTGGGGTTGTCCTTATCAACGTTGATAGCCTCGATAGGAGTATAGTTCTTCTCCTCGATCTCTTCTTCACGCAGATAGATGTTGAACATCGAAAGTGCCAGGTCGGTAGTGGTCTTGGGGAAGTTGATGACCTGCATGCAGTAGTTGTTCTCAAAAGCCTTGCTGCCGATAGCAGTCAGGGTCTCGGGTATGGTGTACTCGCCCTCAGCGTCGGAAGACTTACCGAAGGTATGCAGATAGAAGCAGCCGTTGAATGCCTCATCGCCAACCTTAACAAGTGTGTTTGCATCAGGTACAAAAACAGTGTTGAGCTTCTCGCAGCCACGGAAGCAAGCAGAAGGTATCTCAACTACATTGGAGCCTGAGAAGTCAGCCTTCAGCAGTTCCTTGTTGTTCTCGAATGCGGAAGCTTCAAAGTAGATAACTGCATCATCAGCAGGTGTACCTACAACGATCTGCTTGAGATTGTCTTTCATGAATGCACCCTGACGAACGTGCTGCAGTGATACAGGGAAGTTTGAAGTATTGCTCTTATCGGAGTTTGAGAAGCACTCAAGGTTGGTACAATTCTGGAATGCGTTAGCCTTGATCTCGCTGAGCTTGGAGCCCTTCTCCCACTTGACTCTCTTCAGTTCGGAGCAGTTAGCAAATGCATTCACGCCGATCTCGGTAACATTCTTGGGGATAAATGCATCCTGCAGAGAAGTACAGCTGTCGAATGTGCTGTCGCTGATAACTTCGATGTTAGTGAAAACAGTTGCGCCCGCCTTTGTAGAAGGCAGATTCTTCAGTGACGAACAGCCCTTGAATGCAGCGGTATGAACTTCCTTGATGGTATCGTTCATTACTACCTTTTCAAGAGATGTGCAGTTTTCAAATGAAGATGCGGAGATCGCAGTTACCTCACCGAGGAACTCGATCTGATCCAGAGAAGTAGCGCCCTTGAAAGCAGCTGTCTGGATAACGTTAACGCCCTTAGGCATGGAAATGGTGTTGTTTGCATTACCGCCTACGTTGGAGCCCAGCAGACCTGTGCAGTTCTCAAAAGCACTGGGACCGAGAGCGGAGAATGTGGAATCCTTAGTGAAGTTGAGGTACTTGAACGAAGGGCAGTCCTGGAATGTACCTCTCTGTATACCACCCAGGGAATCAGGGAACTGGATAGTTCCTGCCAGCTTCTTCATATCAGAAGGAGTGAATGTCTCAAGCGCCTGACAATTCATGAAACCTTCGGAATAGATAGTACCAAGATCCTTGGATACTACAACGTCCTTCAGAGACAGGCAGTTTTTGAATGTTCTGGGAGGTATAGCGATAACTGCATCGGGAATGGTTATCTCCTTCAGAGACTGACAGTCGAAGAATGCCTCGCCCAGATTGAGCGAATCACTTCCTGCGAATTCCTCTACGGGGCTGATATCAACATTGGTGATACCGTAGCACTTCTCAAAGGTGTTGGGGTAGATAGTCTTCCAGGTATCGGGAAGTATTACATAGTTCTTGATCTTGCTGGGATCGGAAGCTCTCTTATCTCCTCTGGGGTACAGAGTCAGCTCCCAGCAGCCGCCGAATGCGCCGGCAAAAACGTCTGCCAGCTTATCGGATACAACTACCTTCTCCAGCTTGTTGCAGTTTGCAAAGCCCTGGACACCGATCTCAGTGGTAGCATCAGGCAGTTCTATGGAGATCAGCGAACTGCAGCCCATAAATGCCTTCGCACCTATCGAAGTACACTTGGACTTCTTCACGCCGTCAGCGAATTTGAATGTATTAAGTGCTGTACAATCCATGAACGACTCGTTTGTAACAGCGGTATAGGTGCTGGGCCAAGTAAAGTTCTGCAGTGCAGCATCTTTCTGGAACAGGGCCTCACCAACAGTAGCAGTGCCGTCGCCCTTAGGCAGGGTGTTGAAGTTATTGCCCTTTACGGTGAATGTCGAAAGGATCGTGCAGTTAGAAAAAGCGTGATTACCGATATTCTTTATGTTGGTATCGCTGTTGAAGGTAACGGTCTTGAGCTTTTCGCAGCCATCAAATGCATATTCACCGATATTGGTAACGGTAGCAGGCAGATCCAGAGAATTCAGTACGATAGCCTTCTGGAATGTACGGTTGCCGATGCTGTCCAGCTTCGAGCAGAACTTTACAGACTGTATCTTACCATCACTTGCGAATGCATTATCACCGATGGTGATGACATTTGAAAGATCCAGCTGGGTATCAGTGGTACCTACCAGGTTTTCACAGCCATTGAATGCGTTTGTACCGAGCTCAGTGATGTGCTTGCCCAGATCTATCTTCTGCAGGTGCTTACAGTTTGATGCGAAGTTAGCGCCAACGCAGGTGATGAGGTCGTCCTTGAAATAGATACGGGACAGGTTAGGATAAGCGTCCAGATTGTTGAGCGGGAGTAAGGGCGGTTGAGCAAAAGTTACCTTCTTGCCTGTGAGATCGCCGAACTTATCTGTGATCTTCTTCTTCTCAGCTGCGGTGAATGTGATATTGAGCTCGGTGCCTGTCTTCTTTGCACCGAAAGCTGTCAGCAGATTGGCATCAGCAGTAGCCTGAACAATGATGCTTCCATCAGTGTCCTGATATGCAATGATACCGTCCTTGACCTGAACAGTTTCCACATCAGCAGAAGCTGTCAGCATTGCTGCAGGCGAGCTTGCAAAAAATGTTGTGTTTGCGGGTACGCATGAAGCGACCATCAGCAAAGCTGCAACGCCTGCAATGATTTTCTTTTTCATTTGTTTTTTCCTCCTTTAGGATCGTTCTCAACTTGTTTTTTTCATGCCCGACTTTATAAGGGCTGGTACAACTGTACTGAGTAATTATAACACATATTTTACAAATTTGCAATAGGTTTTCAGAATTTTTCATCATATCGTACAGCATCAACATACACGACGGTCATAAATGATATAAAATGTTTAATTTTATTAAACGACATATAAATCGTCACTTATCCCGAATGAACTGTGCGGTCAGGATAAGTCGGAAGATCAATGCCGTTTGATATAGTTCACCTTTTGGCATAGCTGAGCCGCTGCCTGCATAGTTATGTAATACCGCCCCGCACACACGGGCAGCGATATCCGATGCGGTACACGGGGGGCAGCATAAACAGGAGGCGACAGACTATGACAGATATCCAGGGCAGACACAATGCTATAATGGAGGACCGCAGCAAGCTGATGCTGACAGGTGTGAACGACGTGGAGCGTTTCGATGAGAACCTGGTGGTGCTTTACACTCAGCTGGGCGAGCTGACGATAAAGGGTGAGAAGCTGCACATAAGCGAGATGAGCGTGGAGAGCGGCGAGCTGAACATCGACGGTGAGATATCAGCGCTGATATACGGGCAGCGTGATGCAGTCAGCAAGCTGGGATTTTTCGGTAAACTGTTCAGATGAGCATATTTGATGCGGCAGCAGAACTGGGCAGTCTGCCTTCGGGGGTGATACTGGGGCTGATGCTGGGCGCAGTGTCGCTGCTGATATCACTGGAGCGCAGGATAAAGCGTCCTGAGTGGATGGTATTCATCGGGGATATGCTGACAGTACTGTTTTTCGGGACTTGCCTTTTTATGACAGGGGTCGGCATCGAGGGGCATCTGCGCTACCCTCTGGCATGCGGGGCTGCGCTGGGTCTCGGGGCGGTGCGTGCGACTGCCGCCATACTTCATCGTCAGCACAAAGCCCGCCGCACGGCATAAAAAATGCACCGTCCGTACAGGTGGTGCATTATATGATATCATGCTTTGTCGCCCTGAAAAGCGCAGCGGCGTGCCATTTCCATGTCTATGCCGTTGAGCACCCTGCGCTTGTCCCTGCTCCATAATGGTGCTATCAGTTCATTGCGGTCGCCGTCGCCTGTCAGACGTTCGATGATGATATGTGCAGGCAGCAGCTCCAGCTGGTCGCATACGGTGGAGATATACTCATCACGCTCCATTGTGGCAAAGCCGCCTTTTTCATACATCTCAGCCAGTGCAGTCCCCTTGAGGACATGCAGCAGGTGCAGCTTGACTGCGTGGATATCCAGTCCGCCGACCCTTTTTGCAGACTCGCACATCATCTCACGGGTCTCACCCGGCAGACCGTTTATCAGGTGAACGCAGACATTCACGCCGTTTTCCCTCAGCAGTTCATAGCCGTGCAGAAAGTCGGCGTAGGTGTGGCAGCGGTTCATAGCGAGGGCAGTTTCGTCAAATACAGTTTGCAGACCCAGCTCAACTGTGAGGTAGGTCTGTTTTGCCAGTTCACCCAGCATCGCAGCCTTCTCGCTGTCTATGCAGTCTGCACGGGTGGCGATGCTTATGCCCACCGCATCTTCGAGTGTAAGGGCAGTCTCAAACATCTCACGCAGCAGGGCTGTGTCGGCATAGGTGTTGCTGCCCGCCTGAAAATAGGGTATGCAAGCGCCGCCTGCCCACTTTTTCTCCATGACGGCACGCACCTGTGCGTACTGCTTTTCGATGGTATCCCCGGGGGCGCCCGCAAAATTGCCGCTGAGTTTTGCCGAACAGAATGCGCAGCCGCCAACGCCCTTGCTGCCGTCACGGTTGGGGCAGCCCATGTCTGTATTCAGCGGCACTTTGTATACCTTCCTGCCGAAGCGCTTTTTCAAATAATAGTTAAGGCTGTGATAGCGCTTGTTGTCGTCCGAATAGGGAAATCCGCCCGTCATTCGGCGGGTCCCTCTGAGTTCTCGGGCTGTTCGGGCTCGGTATCCGTATCGGGTCCGGTATCTGTAACGGGTCCTGTCTCGGCGGGCACCTCCGTGGTCTCGGTATCGGGTCCGGAAGTATCGGGCTCGGATGTCTCGGTATCGGGCTCGGATGTCTCGGTATCTGACTCGGAGGTCTCAGATGTTTCGGAAGTCTCGGTGGTGCTTTCGGTGGTCGCAGAAGTTCCCGTGGTAGTCGTCGTGGTGGTCACTGAGGGCGCCTCATTATTCGTGGTCGTGGTCTCCTCATCGTCATCTTCCTCGCTGACAGATGTGGTCGATGCGGTCAGCGGCGGTCTTGAAACTGCGGTGGTGCCGCCGCCCGGTGCAGTCTCGACACTGTCGGGTTCGGTGACCGTGTTGCCGTCCTTATCGGTCTTTACCGCTCTGGTGGTGACTGCATTCTCGCTGAGACCCTGATCGTCGTCATCATCACGGTCAAACGCATTGTGATCGGAATCGGGGAGCGGATCGGAAGAAGCTGTGCTGTAATTTCCGCTCTCCTTCTCGGAAAGCTTATTGCCGAATCCGTAAAGCAGCGACACATACTCCCCTGCCCTTTTCATTTCATCGGGAATGGGAAGTTCGCTTATATACTTTTCTTCGATGGTCTTGGTGAACTCTCCGCTCATCAGAGTTTTCATGCTGAAGGCAAATTCATCGTCATCGTTGTTTATCCTGCCGCCGTTGACAGCAAGGAACGCCACCGAGACGAATATGAACAGAACTGCCATTATCAGCAGGTTCAGATTATCGTAATGCCCCACACCTGTTTCAAGTGCAAGATATCTGACGGCACGGTCATTCTCCTCGCACTCATCGGGCAGAACTATCCTGTCAGCTTCTGCTTTCAGCTTGCTGAAATTCTTTTCCATAGTATCCCTCCGAAGATCTGTTATACACTCAGGCTGCTGCGGCAAGGGTTATCACGCTTACGATGAATACCGCCGCCGTGCTGAGAGTCTTTACAGCCCTGACTGCGCTGTATGCCTTTCTGTTTCTGGCAGAAAACTTGTCTGCGCCGCCTGTTATCATTTTGCGCACAGGTGTGCACACAATACAGAATGCAATGAGTATCAGCACGTAGTTATGCATGACAGCATCACGCAGTGCCACGCTGAGGGTGTACTTTGTGCCCACGCCCATCAGTCCCAGCACCCACTTGCGGTAACCGTATATGCTGTGGAACTCAAGTCCGCCGAATATGAACAGGCTTGCCAGCACAAGGTAGATGTACTTTACCACCGCATGCAGCTTAGCCAGTATATCTTTCAGAAACAGCTGTTCGGCACACACCAGCAGACCCGCTGCCGTGCCTACTATTATATATGCAGGGCTGACCTGATACCACAGCCCCACCAGTGCACCGCAGAACACAGCGCCCACCGCAGTGCGCACCTTGTTGGTGTTATTGTTGCCCGTTATGCCCAGCAGGTCACTGAAAAAGCTCACAACAGTGGTGTTATAGGTCTTTACCAGCCCCGTGAAAAGCTCGTCTGCTTCAATGTCACGGTAGTTCACGGGCAGTACGAAACCGCCCACCAGACTCAGTCCTCTGCTCATATCACAAAGTCCCGTGAACATGAAGTAATACTGCGCAAAGAACGCCAGCATGCCAAGCCAGCAGCCCATTGTGGTTATCTCATCACCGTTGAGACCCGCTGCCCTTATCTTCATGAAAACATCGGAAAGTATAACTGCCTTGCCCATGCCCCATATCAGGCGGTTCAGACCTGCGTTGAGTTTATCTGTATTGACCTCACGGCTGCGTATCTGACCTTCCATGTCGCCGTAATGCACCACAGGTCCTGCGCACATCAGGTGGAACGACACAGCGTAGGTCATCAGGCAGAACACGTTCTTTTCTGCCCTTATTTTGCCACGGAAAACATCGTGCACGTAGGAGAATCCCCTTAAAGAATAGTACCCCATGCCAATGGGCAGCATAACAGCCTCCAGCCCCAGCTTCGTGCCTTCAAACAGGTAGTTGTGCCCGAATATCAGCATCATCGCCAGGTTCATCACGCCGTCAAGCGCCGTCAGCAGAAGCGCTGCGGGGCGGGCTTTTTCACGCATGCTGCCCACAGCCATGCCTATCGCCCAGTCAGCAAAAAGCGTCAGGAAGATAAGGCACACCGCAAAGGGTCTGCCCCAGCTGAAAAACAGCAGCGAGGTGATTATAAGTATCATGTTCTTGTATTCGGAACTTCTGTCCAGCAATGACAGCACAGCCGAAACGGGAAACAGCCCGAACAGGAATATCAGATCAGTATAAGTCAATGTGACCTCTCCTTATATAAACAGTTCAGAATCACTGAACTACGATTTTTTATAATATTTTTTACACTGCCGCCCACCCGAACGGACTTCGCCCTAAAAGGTGTGCAGCATGTTTTTTTACCGATTTTGCTTGATTTTTTGACGTTTCCATTAACGCAGGACACGCCCTACTCTATAATTTTAGCACACTTCACAAAATTAAGCAAGCAAAATTATAAAGAAAATCTAAATTTTTATCTTTTCACAAAAAAGTATTTGCAAAAAGTGAAAAATGTGATATAATAAAGACACAAAAAAATGTGAAAGTATGTCTATCAGTCCGTGAGGGCACGGACAAAAAAGAGAGAAAGATACGGAAATTTTCGTGGTAATCGTTTGCATGGTGCAAACATGGAAGGAGTGACAGGAATGTCATCTATATTCATTACGGGTGCAAGCGGCATGATCGGTCAGTACCTGACTTCAAGCCTGCTTCACAAAAAGCATACCGTTTATGCGGTCGATTCCAAGTCGAATGACTTTGTCGGAACTGACAGCAACTACAAATTCGTACAGTGTGACATCACAGACAAAAATACGATAATACCGATACTTGAAAACAATCACATAGATGTGGTTGTGCATCTGGCTAATTCGGTAGATAATGACATCGACCCGCTGATAACCGACCAGGAGATCAAGAAAAGCAAGGTGACCGACAAATACATCTACTCTGCTGCGGTAAAGGCAGGTGCAGGCTGTTTCGTACTGCTTTCCACCACCGATGTATACGGCATACAGAAAGGCCGTGAACCCATCAGAGAGACCATTGCGGAAAAAGGCATAACCAACTATGCCGACCTGAAGATGACCAGTGAGAAGCTTATGGCAAAGGCTTTCAAAAAGACCGACTGCATACCTGTCATCGCAAGAGTAGCGCCTGTATACGATGCCGAACACACAGATAACCTGCATGCGCATGTATACGACTCTAAGGAAAACGTGGGTTACGTTTTCGGTGACGGTGATTACGGCTTTACCTTCTGCTGCGTATTCAACCTGATAGATTTCATAAACGGCATAATCAACGTGCCGCAGGGCAGATACGAAGGCGTTTACAATGTATGCGATTCGAGACTGACCACCGCTAAGGAGATCATCGAATACGAAAAGGAACGCCACCGCATAGGTGCTGTTATACAGAGGTCTCCCGGAAGTGAAAAGACCATGCTGTTCAACAAGGGCAAGATGAAGAACGATTACCGTTATTTCGACCCGACCCTGACTTACAACAACTGGATCTTTGACAACACAAGGGCAAAGCGCATAGCGCCGATGAGATGGAACCTCACCAATTCAAAGTAAGTTTGTTTTCCCCCGAGAGACAAATTCCTCGGGGGAATTTTGATGCCCTGCCGAAAGACAGTATAGCACTTGGATAGTATATAATACTTATTTGATAAACAGGTGAAAGACGAGGGAAATTATATGACATATAAAAACACTGTATATGCCTGTTTCACGGGATACATCGTTCAGGCGGCAGTCAATAATTTCCTGCCGCTGCTTTTCATAACGCTGCAAGGGCAGTACAGTCTGCCGCTGACAAAGATAACGCTGCTTATCACAGTGAACTTTGCAGTGCAGCTGACAGTCGACCTGCTTAGCGCTTTTTTTGTGGACAGGATAGGCTACAAGGCAAGCATAGTCACGGCGCATGTCATGGCGGCAGCGGGGTTCATACTGCTTACCGTGCTGCCCGAAGTCCTGCCGCCCTACACGGGCATTCTGACTGCGGTGATAGTTTATGCCATAGGCGGAGGTCTGCTGGAGGTGCTTGTCAGCCCCATCATGGAAAGCTGTCCCACCGACAACAAAGAGACTGCCATGAGTCTGCTGCACTCATTCTACTGCTGGGGACAGGTGGGCGTGGTGCTGCTCTCCACCGTATTTTTCACGGTCTTCGGCACCGAACACTGGAAGGTGCTTGCGCTTATCTGGGCAGTGCTGCCCGCTGTGAACGGTGTGATATTCACGAAAGTCCCCATAGCACCGCTGATATCAGAGGACGAAACTGCCCTCAGCCTGCGTGAACTGGCAGGCAGCAAAGCGTTCAGGGTGCTGTTTGTGATGATGCTTTGTGCGGGCGCCTGCGAACTTGCTGTCAGCCAGTGGGCAAGCTTTTTCGCAGAGAAGGGTCTGGGCATAAGCAAGACTGCGGGCGACCTGGCGGGTCCCATGATGTTTGCGGTGATGATGGGCAGCGCAAGGGCATTCTACGGCAGGCACGGTGAAAAGCTTGATCTTGACAGGTACATGACTGCCAGCGGAGTTCTGTGCGTTTGCGCATACCTTTTGATAAGCATTGTGGATCAGCCTGTGATAAACCTGATAGGCTGCGGACTTTGCGGGCTGTCGGTGGGGATAATGTGGCCCGGCACGTTCAGCAAGGCTTCTGCTGCGCTGCGGCGTGGCGGCACGATGATGTTCTCGCTGCTGGCGCTGGCAGGTGACATAGGCTGTGCGGGCGGTCCCACGCTGGTGGGGCTGGTGGCTGACAGTTCCACCATGAAGGCAGGCATACTGGCAGCTGCGGCTTTCCCGCTTATCATCACCCTGCTTAGCAGGATATCGATCCATGATTGATAATGCATAATTCATAATTATTGGCATAAGACGTAATTCCCTGCATCAGCATAAAATGCGGCGGGATAGCCTGCGCTTATCCTTTCTGGCTGCAACTCGGTTTTCCGATGTGCTAAAAAGATGAACACATTTATAATTATCGGCAGGGGCGCAGTTTCCTGCATAAGATCAAAGCGGGCATCGCTGTGCGGCGATGTCCGCTTTTTTTCAGAAATAAAACAGTTCTTCAAACTTTTTATCAAGGGCTATGCAGAGTATCAGCGCAAGCTTGGCGGTGGGGTTGAACTGACCCGTTTCGATAGAACTGATGGTATTGCGGGAAACGCCCACCATATTTGCAAGGTCGCCCTGTGACAGCCTTTTTTCGGCACGGGCTTCTTTCAGGCGGTTTTTCAGGATAAGTGCGTCGTTCACGACAGCGCCCCGCTTTCTTTTACAAGCTGCACGATGTACATTGCCAGTGCCGCAACCGCAGCAAAGCTCCACACAGCGGCGAACACCTTATACTTACGCTCTTTCAGCTTTACCGCCCGATAGATAAAGCTTGCTGCCAGATACAAAGTGAAGATGCAATAGTACCCGAAACAGGGTCTGTCAAAAAATGCCTGTTCCACCGCCCTGAAAATGATACACAGCAGTATGGCTGCACCGCCCGCAATATCAGCCGCCCTGACCTCTGTCTCCTTGCGGACAAGATCGGTATTTTTATTTTCTCTGCGGCTCATTTCAAGTATTTTCTCTTTGTCCACAGTGTCACCTCTTGATTATCTTATACATTCCCACAAAAAAGCTGAGTACGAATATGACGCACCAACATACGCCGAGAATGACTTGGTCCCTCTTTTTGAGCCTTATGCCTGTGTACAGATATCTCACCGCCATGCTTATCGCCATTATCGACCACAGACCATAGTCCTGCTCACCTTTGAAAAATATGTTGGAAACATAGAGGATAAACACCACTATCGCCATGCCCGCACTAGCAATATGGTTGCCCTTAGATGCTATCTCCATTTCATAAGGGTCTTTCTTGTCATTGTCTTTGCGGCTCATAGCCAGTATATCTTCTTTATTCACAGCAGTTCTCTCCTTTTCTGCACAGTTTTGTTGTAATTTTGCCAAGTTTACTTGGTATGGCTACATTATAGCACTGCCAAGTGTACTTGTCAACGCCCTGCACAGTTTACTTGGCATTTTTGTGGATACTCACAAAGTCCCGCCCGACATACGTACCGCATGAAGCAAATTTGCACAATAAAAAGCTGCAAAGCGACAGTTCGCTTCACAGCTATGATAACATTTATTCGTTGATCCAAAATAATATCAGATCATTTCGATCTTCTGAGATGTCTCAATATACTTTTTTAACTTCCCGAATCATACTTTTAAGCAGCATGAGCTTCAACGCTATACATTATACCACGCCGCCTTTGAAAAAGCGATCCCCTCTTTCATCATACTGCCGTCCAAAAACAAAACAGCGCAAGGAAATACCTCACGCTGTTTTGTCTGACGGACATGTCCGTCAAAGTCTATTCAAATGAAGATGGATAAAGCTTGGTTTAACTTATTCCAGCGGAAATGTTACCTGCCAGTCTCCCGTGATATGCGCCTGAGAGATGGTAAAGTCGCCGTGCAGCGTGTATTCTGCAAGACGTTCGTATTCAACAGGTATTATCTGTTCAACATAGCAGTCCTTATGATCTCCTTTATAATATGAACACACGTCTCCGTATATTTCTTTGCCGTTTTTGTCCACCAGACTTATAAAGCCGTGGTTGTCTGTTTCACGGGTGTTATCATATTTTGTCAGTATATGCAGCGCACCGTCCGCATAGCCTATGTTCCTTACAGATACTCCCTCCGCAGGTGTTGATATCGGCGTGTCGCTGTCAGGCAGAAAACCGAGACCCTGCACCTCAGATATATCCTGATAGGTCTCAAAGCCGTCTATCTCATCTATCGAAACAGTATCGGCATCACGTGCCATGCTGCCAAGATCGATACCGTCCAACTCCTCATTATAATTCTTTTTGCCCATAAGCATTTCCGTTACAAAGAAAGTCACCTTGTCCTCGGGCATCTCACTGCCGTCCATAGTTTCAAGATGCACCACAAAATAAGCGGTATGGGTATCTGCATCATAATCGGAAAAGCTGCAATGTCCTGTCATATCCTTTGGCACATTTATCCTGTAACTGTCATACAGGTCGTATTCGCCGTCGGGACTGCTGCCCGTGGTATCGTGCATCGCCAGGTAAACGCTTGCCTCGCTGCCCTTTCTTTCGGCTGAGATGACTGTCATCTCAAAGCCGTTATCCTCGCAGGTCTGCTGCACGGGCTTGAAAGTCTGTGCGACCGACGGTGCGATATTGTAAAGCAGATAGTAAGCAGTACCGCTGCCGAATGCTGTCATCGCAGGCAGAGAAGCCGCTGCTATCACCGCAGCTGCGGCAGATACTATCAGCTTCCGTCTGACAGATATGCGTCTTCTCTTTGCCGAATTCGTTTTGTTGTCCTCTTTAAAGCGTTTCATGATCTCTGTGACCTCCGTCTCATTCAATGGAGCTGCCTGCGGCAGTTCACCCGCATCATGATCAAGGAGTCTGTATAATGTATCATTCATATTTTATCCTCCTTACGGAACAATCCCGGGTTTGCCCTGATGATCTTTCGTTTTCCTCTGGAAATATGGTTATACAATACGCTTTTAGGCTTGCCCAGCCGACCTGCTGCTTCTTCCACACTCTCGCCCTGCCAGAATATCCTGATGAACAGTGCTTTGTCATCTTCATTCAGGCAGGAAATAAGTTCGGCAAAGAAGCTGTCAAACAACTCGTTGCCTGTCAGCCCTGATGTATATGCTATGTTCAGTTCATCGATATCTGCCATAGGTTCAAGGCGCTTTATCACCTTCAGCCTGTTCAGCGCCGAATATTTTGCTATCGCAGCCGCCCAGCTTTCAAACGCTCCCCTGCCGTTGTACGAACCACTGTGTTCCCATATCTTCATTATCACATCATACAGGCATTCCTCAGCATCTTCGGGGTGATCGTACAAGATGCGCTGAATGACTGCTTTCAGCAATCCTCCGTAGTTCCTGACAACGAATTCAAGAGCGTCCTCATTCTTTCGCTGCAGTTCTTTTATAAAGTTGTCCTTCGTGATCACGTGTCAGGTACCTCACTTTTCTGATCTTTTTGAACCTTACACTTATTACTACAATTTTCATTATGCATTTCTATCATTCACCCGAAAAAATTTTTTACCGTGTAACATTATACCATGACGATACATTGAAGGCAATATACAGGAGGAAAGTTTTTAAGTCCACAGAACTTTCGATAAAAGAGGATCAATACACCTCGCTGATACTGACATCGTGGTGTTTTTTTCTACGCTTATATGAATGCGGCATACCCACACATGGCAGGTATGCCGCAAACCTTTACTTATACAGATACATCACCGTAGTACCCGACATACCGCCCTTCATAGGCAGCAGCCAGCCGTTTTCACAGAGTGTCTGCATTACCTGCCCTGCCTCACGGTAGGAAAGCAGCTGTGCCATTTTGCCCACATAATCAGCAAGGTGCTGAGGTGTGTGGGCAAACAGTGCTCTCCTGATATTCCCTATGCGTGAGATCACGCTGTCGCAGATAGCTTGGGCTAAACCACGAATGCTGTTATTGAGCACATCTCCCTGCTCTTTGGTAAGGCATGGGAAGTTCGGCTTTATGCCCTCATTGGTCTTTACCGCAAGCCCCAGCTCCAAAAGCTCGGAGCAGACGAGCTTTTCGTTGTCTGTCTGCGGCTGACGTGAAAGCAGCGTGACAAGCATATCCGCCCTTGTATCTGTCACTCTCCGGTGCAGCCTGTCGCCGTTTATAAGCACGTCCCAGAAAAATATCATGCCTTCGCTGCTCCACCTTGCAGAAGTACCAACGCTGTAAGGGTCGCTTGTATTTTTCTCCACAAAAAAGCGGAAGCATTTCTCACCGAACACATCTGTCGGGAAATCAAGGGGCATATCGCCCTGTGCCATGTCGATATATGCAAGGTGCAATATCAGCGACATAAGCATCCATTTGAGCGTGTTGTCGGGCGCATCGCTGCCGTAAAAACCGAGTGAGCGAACATTGCTCATTTGAGCGTCGATCTCATTCGATATCAGCTTTGAAATGTCCGATACGGCTGTTTTGTTTGACTTTTCGATCTCGGCAAAAATATCGTTTGTGATGATCGGCACATTGGTCTGATAAAAGCCGTTTTTCACATTCAGCAGATCGTATTCGGTAAGCTTTTTCAGCTCGTCCTCAAGATACGCCGTCGGAACACCCAGCTGCAAGGCGATCTGCTCCTCGGTCTGCTTGTCATAGTAGCAGCACATCAGTATGTTATGCCCCAGTTTGTCGTCCGTTCCGTGATAGTTGTTGGTCGTTCCCCAGAATGCAAGTGACAGCTCGACGGGGTCGTAGCTCAACCTTCCAAAATCTCTTTCCATAACAGTACCCTCCCTGATCTTCTTTCTTGACTGAAAGAGAAGATATTTGACCATGCTCTGCGTTATACCGAAGCGCTCGGATATCTCTCTTACCGACATTCCGTCAACGTAGTAAGCCACCATAGCCTTGCGGTAGTTGGAGTTTAAAAGCGACAGCTCTCTTGTGATAAGCCTTAGCTGCTCGTTTTCCCGAGCCTGTTCTTCAAGTGCCTCCCAGCTGCCGTCTGATATAGTATCGTCAAGCTCGGCAGTTTCACGGCGGCTGCGGTACCAACCTTTGAGGATATTATCAGCAGTCCGCCACACAAAGGCATAGAAGGCTTTTTCGTTTGCAAAGTTATGCTCGCCCTTGCAGCTTATGAGCAGTACCTCCTGTGCCAAGTCCTCGGCATCGTGGTACGAACCTGTGCGTGAAAGGCAGTAGCGGAACATCGACTTTGACATCATCTCTATCTGCTCATGGTATTCTTCAGCGGTCAAATAGCTCACCTCTTTCGTTATCTCTTAGAAGCTTCTGTCTGTATAATGCAGAAGTCCGCAGTTGGTTAGGGGGAGGGAAAAAAATTTTTTTCTGAGATAATTATAGCAGATATTGCGAGCCTTGACAAGAATAATGCGGCACAGCCACAGCATTATATCCGTACATCATACCGCCTCCTTATCTTCTGTGTTTGGTATAGTATAGTGCGCAATGATGCTAAAAGTCCAGCCGCATTGCGCACGAACTTTAGGTCGAATTTCAGTTTCCCCCGGTGTAATTTGCACTGGAAAAATGAAAAAAGCATCAAGTATAGCCCTTGATGCTTGAATAGTTTTTATAATGCTTTTTCCAGTTTCAGCAATTCTATCTTTCTATCAAGACCTCCTGCGTATCCGGT
>CAMNMO010000021.1 GCA_946544695.1 uncultured Ruminococcus sp.
TTGTTCTGCGGCTGATTATTGTTGTAGCCGTTGTTGCCGTTGAAGTTGTTCTGCGGCTGATTATTGTTGTAGCCATTGTTGCCGTTGAAGTTGTTCTGCGGGTGGTCTATGGAGTTTGTGCCGTTAAGACCGCCGTTCTGCATGGCATTCATCGCCACCGCACCGACAGCTGCACCTGCAACAAATCCGCCGACTGAGCTTTGGTTTATAATTGAACCGCCCATCGGGCTGCCCATACCCATGCCCATTCCTCCGCCAATACCAGGCATCATTCCGCCGCCCATGCTGCCACGCATCATAAGCCCTGTCAGGTCATTTATCGGCGGCTGAACAAAGTTTGTTGTGCCGTAATTATTCAGCAGGTCGTCTCTGCCGAGGGCACCTCTTGTAAGCATAGGAACTATAAGACTCATACTGCTGCCTCCTTTTGGGTCTCACACATATATTTATACATAAATATTATAACACACCTTGTCAATTATTGCAATACCTTTGCGAAATTCTCGAAGAAAACAATTTTCATAGCAGGCTGTAAGAGCGGATCTGTCGTTTTGTCACGCCTGTGCCACCTTTACATCTTGCCAAAAATGTGCTATAATGTCATTGAAGAGTATAAATTTTCAGAAAGGGCGGGCAATATGGGCAAAGCAGCAGGACAAAGTTCCGCAGGCATAAAGGCGAAGCTTTTTTGCGTGGCACTTGTGACGGTCGTGGCGGTGGTATGTTTTATCTCAGCGATGGTATGCAAACGCAGCTACGATAAAAAGATAAGAGAATGCAGCGCACAGGTAATGGGTACTGTTGTAGGCGAGCGACGGGGTAGTATCCGCCCGAATGAGAGGTACACCCCTGAAACGAAGTACACATCGGGAAAAACCAATATAGAGATAGCGGTAGATGATGACCCGCTGTTTAAGCATAAAAAGATATATGCCTGCATAAACGGCAGGAAAAAGGGCGATGAGATAGGCATACATTATTCGCCCGCCGAACCCGATAACTACTACCTCGATGACCGCATAGGCGATGACCGCACGATATATATCCTGGCTTTTGTGCTTAGCGGCGTGACAGCTGCGGGTGCAGTGCTGCTGCTTATCAGCACCCTGCGCAGCAGGCACCGTGAAAGCGACAGCTACTGATGATATACATATTTCTTCCCGAAAGGAGGGAAAGATGATGGCAACTTTTACATACACCCCCAGCGGAGTCTGTTCAAGGCAGATAAGCTTTGACCTTGAGGACGGCAAGCTGCATGACGTAAGCTTTGTGGGCGGCTGCAACGGCAACCTGAAAGCGATAGGCAAGCTGCTTGAGGGACAGAGTGCCGAGGACGCTGTTCGTATCCTGAAAGGCAATGACTGCAACGGCAGAGGTACTTCCTGTGCTGACCAGCTTGCAAAGGCAGTGGAGAAGGCGCTGGCAGAAAACGCATAAAACCGAATAATACGAGAAACACCTCTGCATCGCATGATACAGAGGTGTTTTCTGATGATCGTATATTTTGTCGGCTCAGGGAGAGCCGTGTGGAAAGCTTATGCTTCGAGCAGCTTTTCAGCGCTTGCCAGCTTTACACATACTGTGAACAGCTTGGCAGCTATCTTCAGCTCCTCAACAGGGGGATATGTGGGAGCAACTCTGATATTCTTGTCCTCAGGGTCCTTGCCGTAGGGGAATGTTGCACCTGCGCCTGTCAGCACAACGCCTGCCTCCTTGCAAAGTGTAACGATGCGCTTTGCAGTGCCGTTCATTGCGTTGAAGCTTACGAAGTAACCGCCGTTGGGCTTAGTCCACTGTGCTATGCCCAGCTCGCCCAGTTCGTTCTCCAGAGTGTTCAGTACGACCTCAAAGCGGGGAGCTATCAGCGCTCTGTGCTTCTTCATGTGCTCCTTCAGACCCTCAAAATCACCGAAGAACTTGACGTGTCTCAGCTGATTTATCTTGTCGTGACCGATGGTCTGTACAGTCATCAGTGAAAGGATATACTTGATGTTTGCTTCGCTTGCGCCCATTACAGCCACACCTGCGCCTGCATAGGATATCTTTGAAGTGGAAGCGAACATAACAACTCTCTCGGGGCAGCCTGCTGCCTTGCACTCGTCAAGTATGTTCAGCAGCTTGTCGGGAGTATCGTTCAGGTGGTGTACGCAGTAAGCGTTATCCCAGAATATGCGGAAGTCAGCAGCCTTAGGCTTGAGGGCAGCAAATCTCTTTACCACCTCGTCGCTGTAAGTCACGCCTGTGGGGTTAGCATACATAGGAACGCACCAGATACCCTTGATGGAATCGTCCTCAGCCACCAGCTTTTCGATCATGTCCATATCAGGACCGTTCTCGTCGGTGGGTATATTTATCATTTCGATACCGAACTTTTCGCAGATAAGGAAGTGTCTGTCATATCCGGGAACGGGGCAGAGCCACTTGATCTTGCCCTGATCTCTCCAGGGCTTGGACTGTTCGTCAACACCGAACAGCAGATACTTTGCGATGGTATCATACATTATATTCAGGCTGGAGTTGCCGAATACGATCAGTTCCTTCTCGCTTACGCCCAGCATGGGAGCGAAAAGCCTCTTAGCAGCAGGCAGACCGTCAAGACCGCCGTAGTTCCTGCAATCCAGACCCTCGTCATCGAAGCAGTCGCTGCTCTTGGAAACAGCAGTCAGCAGACCTTCAGTCAGATCAAGCTGTTCAGCGGCAGGCTTACCTCTTGCCATGTTCAGCGCAAGACCCTGTGCCTTGTAGCCGTCATACTCCTCCTGTACCTTGTTCTTGAATTCCAGCAGTTCCTCACGGGACATATCTGTCAGTTTCATATTCGCAGACCTCCAAAAAATACAGCATTATAGTTCAAGGGAAAATTCATTTCTATTTCCGTCAACTATTGTATTGTACTCTATTTTCTCTGATTTTGCAAGTGAAAAAGACATATCCTGCAAAAAATCTCTGTTTTATACTAACAGAAGTTCAGTGATCTCCCGATTATAGGCGAATTTGATGATCTCGCAGCATCAAATCATGAAATTTCTTTTAAGTGTTCGCCCATCACATTTCCCCTGCAATAACGACAGAAAAGGCAGCCCGCATTCATTCGGACTGCCTTTATCATCGTGTATCATCACTCGGTATAACCGAATGCAAGTATCTGTCCCTGCTTGTCCTCAGCGCCCTCAGCCATGCTTATCTCCACACGGTATTTAGCCGCAGAAGGTTCCATCACGATGTTCGTCAGCTGCGGGTTGCCCCAGCCATCGGGTGTTACAACGCTAACGTTGCGGTCGCTGTATTCCTCACCGTCAAGGGTGATGTGCACATGCAGGTCGCCGTAATTGCCGCCGCTTACCTCTTTATAGATAAGGTATAAGAACTTGGCATCTATCTCAAATACTATGGGGTCATTGCCCGAATCTGCATCATGCGACCAGCCGCTTGTGAAATGCGCCACATCGCTCGAAGGCACCCAGCTTCCCATATCAACGGGCATTATGCCGTCATTTTCCACCATCTTCGCATCTACCTCACGGGGGTGGAAAACGTCCTCAAACGGCATCATCGGTTCGCCCTCCGGTTCAACGTCCATCACAGTGTCCCAGTAGTGGTCTATCATTCTTGCGACCAGCGCATGTCCCTCCACATTGGGGTGTGACTGGTCGTCCGAGAAATCCTGCCAGGTCATTCTGTCATTAGCGAACATGAACCTGAGTGCATCACAGTATGATATCATCGGCAGACGGTAAGCTTCGCCTATCTGCTTCATATAGTCCTGTGCGGAATGGTCGTTCTCAGTCACCGAGAAAAGCAGCACCACCGCTATGTTCTTCTGCAAAAGGGTCTTGACGATGGACTCATAAGCATTCTGGAATTCCGCATCGCCGCCGTCATTCACAGCAAATTCTATGAAAACTATGTCGGGGTCGTAGGCAAGCACATCTCTGTCGAGACGCAGTATGCCCAGCTTTGAAGGTGTGCCGCTTATGCCTGCGTTGACATACTTAACATTATCCCCCGTGCCGAATTTTTCCGCAAAATGCTCATAGCTGAGTTTAGCGTAGCAAAGTTCGTCGCCCGCAGATATGCCCTCGGTTATCGAACCGCCCAGATACGCAAGCGTTACCTCCTCGCCGCTTTGCGCCTTTGCTATGACGTCCTGCATCATTTTGGTGTTGCCGTAGGAAGTCATGGCGGTGTTTATCATCGCTTCGTCCCATTCTTCATCTGTCTCGGGCAGCTTTTCTGCCTGTGACTCTGTCTTTGCTGCGGCAGAACTTGTTTCCTCAGCTTTGCTTTCGGAGACCGTCTTGTTTTCGCCGCATGCTGCCATACCCAGTGTCATCGTCAGCGCCGTGCAGATCGCCAATGTTTTCCATATCCTCATTTTTATTACCCCGCTGTTATCCTATTCCCAGCTTTTCCAGACTTCGGGGCAGTAACCCACGGTAGCCTGTCTGCCGTTGCGTACTATCGGTGCGGCGATAAGGTTCGGCTCTTCAAGCAGCTTTTCACGCTTTTCCTCCGCACTGCCCAGGTATTTCAGCAGGTCGGCAGTCTGTCCCTTTGCCTTCGGATCGATGAGTTTTTCAATGTCGCCCACAGCACGCAGCACCGAATCGAACTCGCCGCCGCTCATGCCCTTGCTCACCAGGTCCACCGACTGGAATTTTATCCCACGCTCCTTGAAATACCGTTCAGCCTTTTTAGTGTCAAAGCTTTTCGCTTTTCCGAATATCTGTATGTTCATCTTTTCACCTCGGTATAATAATAGACAGCCAGCTGTGTCCTGTCACGCAGACCGAGCTTGTCGAGCAGCGTGCTTATGTAGTTTCGCACGGTGCCTTCTCCCAGAAACAGCTCTGCCGCTATCTCCTTGTTGCTCAGCCCCGAAGCCACAGCTTCCATTATCTCACGTTCCTTGTCGCTTATGCCGTGTGCGGCAAAGTCAAATTCTTCCTTGCGGCTCATAAGCTCGGGCAGCCTGCTGACTATCTTTTCGCCGAATACGCTCTGCCCGTTAGCCACAGCCTCCAGTGCCGCCGCTATGCCCTCGAAGTCCTGCTTGAGCATATATCCCTTAGCACCCATACTCAGCGCCTTGACGATGTATTCGTCATCGTTGAAGGTGGTCAGATATAACAGCTTTGCATCGGGGTGCACCGCAAGTATCTTTTCGCCCGCTTCAAGCCCCGTCATGCCCTCCATGCGTATGTCCATAAGCATCACATCGGGGCGCATCTCATCATAAAGCTGTATAGCTTCTTTGCCGCTGTCCGCCATAGCTTCAACGGTTATCCGCCCTGTGCTCTCCAGTATGGTTTTCAGCGACAGCGCCACCAGCTTGTCGTCATCGGTCACAATTATCTTCATATAATACCTCGTATTTTTCCATGTTATCAAGGATCCTGTAAAGGCGCTTGTATCTGCTGCATTTGAGAAATACCACTCTGCCGCTGAAAAACTCAGTCCTCACGATGTTGAAGTACCCTTTCGGGCGTTCTTCAGCCGTATCATCATCTGTGGAAAGTAATTCGGGCTTTGGTAAGCTTTCGGGGTCTTTGCCCATACGTTCAGCTAAAAGCCTGTTGGCTTCGTACAGCGTCATCGCCAGATAGTTATGCGTTTCTTGCGGTCCCATGTCATCGAGAGGAGACGGGTCGTGCATCTGATCGGTCAAACGGACACTCATCAGCCTGTCAAGCGGCATATCAACGACCATCATACCTTTTTTGTATTCAAGCAGCCGCCTGTTGGTAAGCGCATACCTGTGCCTGAAACCTCCCATAGCCATAAGCGGGAGCGAAAACACAGCCCACAGCCCTGTCATCACGCCCCATACAGCTGCACACTTGTAAACTGCCTCATGCACTGTATAATAGTCGTTGTCGATCATTGCCAATGTGAATATCACAGCGGGCGGTAGAAATATCCATATCGGCACGCCCCAATGACCTAAAAATGCAGCGGGTCTGCCGCACCACAGGAGTTTTTCTCCGCCCTCCATATATTTGTTCCAAAACACTCTGCCTGTTAACATAGATCTCTCCTTTTAACGATTATACCATAAACCGCCCGTTATTGCAAGCAAAAGTCCCTTATCTTAAAAAAGGCAAAAAAATAGCAGGTCAACGGTGACCTGCGGAAAATAAAACAAAAAAACTATGTGTAGAACAAAAGAAAGGAGACAACAAAACGGATGTTAATTCAATCTAAATATTCGATTTCCTTAACACCATCTATATTATAAACTGTTTTGTCCGAAAAGTCAAGGGGTGTTTCGGGATTTTTTTAGAAATTCGCAAATTTCGGCAATGTGCACAAATTTCATTTTTTTGTGTACGCACAACCCACAAGAAAATGTTGGATAGGGTAAAAAGCTTTTAAATTCTTTAGTTTTGTTAACCAATCAACTTTTTTTGACGGTTTCATATTGTTGCATATTTGAGTTTCGTAAAATTTAGTTGAACAGCTTTCTTACCAAAAATTGCTGTTTTACCTGTGAATAATCACAATGCCGCAGTCCATAATAAAGTCAGAAACGGCAGAAAAGCCGAAAGAAAGGAATGATATGGATGCTGGATAGGATAGCCCTTGCGCTGTTGATAATCGGCGGAATCAACTGGGGTCTGCTGGGTATATTCGAGTTTGACCTGGTAGCTTTCATCTTTGGCGGTCAGGCAGCGTTCCTGTCAAGGATAGTATATACACTGGTGGCGATATCAGCCGTATGGTGTATCTCGCTTTTCTTCAAGGACAGAGAACTGCTTCCCGACGCCGCTTAGCGTCACACGCCCTGCATGCACAAAGCGCAGGGCAGAGGGGCTTTCACTTTTTCCGATGCGCACAAGGTACGGGCTTGCAGCGTGACGGGAAATGGTCGTGCTGCAAGCCGACATGAAAGCTTCTCTGCGCTGCGCTTTTGTCATGCCCTGTATTGACAGCGCAGCGTAAATCGTGTAAAATATATTATGGTTATCCCTTTAACACACCATTGTATACACCGGTATAACAACATATAAGTATAGTGATGTATTCTTTTCCCCCGCCGTAGGCGGGGGAAAAGAATACCGACAACTACTGTTAATGCCCGCTGAAAAGCTGTTTAGTATGGTGTGTCAGCGGGAGGATCATAAAACATATTAAAGGCATCAGCCGCAAATACCTTGCATTTATGCGCTGTGGAGGTGGTCACTTGGCAAGACTGACCGAGAAGCTTGCAATATTACTCATCTGTCTGTTCGGCTTGGCACGTTCAGACAGCGTTGCTGCGCCTGTGGCAGCTTTTCTCATTGCACTGTGTGTGTCAGGTCTGGCACAGGTCTACCCGCACAGGAAGTTTGCAGCGGTGCTGCTGGCGGGTGCATCTGCGCTGTGTGGTGTGCTGCCTGAGATGATATGCATGCTTCCGCTGCTGCTATATGATGCTTTGTGGGAGAATAAGTGGTGGCTGATCGTCGGTGCGCTGACATTCCTGCTGAATATCCCCGAGACCTTCATATTGCTGACAGCTGCTGCGGGCTGTGCGGTCACTGTCATCATATATCTCAGGGTATCAAAGCTGGAGGAGACTGTCGGTAAGCTGAAAGAACTGCGTGATGATGCGACCGAAAACAATATCCGCCTGAAAGAACGCAACGAAGCTGTCACCCGTGCGCAGGACAGCGAGATACATATAGCCACACTTAAAGAACGCAACCGCATCGCCCGTGAGATACACGACAACGTGGGGCACCTGCTGACAAGGTCGCTGCTGCAGGCAGGCGCACTTATCATCATAAATAAGGACGACACCCTGAAAGGTCCGCTGGAGGGTCTTAAAGAGACCCTTGATACCGCCATGACAAGCATCAGGCAAAGCGTGCATGACCTGCATGATGATTCCATCGACCTGCACCGTGCCATCGACGAGAGCATCTCATCAGTAAAGGACAAGTTCAATGTCAGGCTGGATTATGATATGTCGGAAAACGCAAGAGGCAGCATAAAGCTGTGCATCATCGGCATAGTAAAGGAAAGTCTTTCCAACGCAGTCAAGCATTCAAACGGCGATGCCATATCGGTGTCAGTTCAGGAACACCCTGCTTTCTACCGACTTTGCATAGAGGACAACGGCAGCTGCAAGGATATCAGCGACAGCGGCATAGGTCTGCAAAACATGCGTGACCGTGCACACGCTGTGGGCGGCACCATAAGCTTCACGCCGTCAGAAAAAGGTTTTCGTGTATTTATGACCATACCGAAAGACCGTTAGTTATAAACAGCAAAGCCCCCACCGCATGGTGGGGGCTTTTTCATATCAGTTTAAGTTTAGCTGTTACTTCTGCTTCAGTACAACAGCCTGTCTGCCCAGTGTGGTGTAGGTGTTCATGAAGAAATCGTAAGTCTCATAATCCACAACGCCCACATCGCTTGTGCGGTTGAAGTTCTCGACATTGCCTATGATGAAGCTGCCTGCTGCGTCATCATAGCCTGTCAGTACAGCGGTGTGCTGTCTGCCGTACCAAACGAAGTTATATGTGCCTGTGCCTGGGTTTGTGAGTTCACCGCCTGCTGTAAGCACCTGTGTGCAAACAGGGTAGGTATCTACCTCAGAGTACCAGATTATGGGGTTCAAGCCCTTGTCGAGTTCAGCCTTCAGTCCGTTTATATCAAGACCGCCTGCTATCTTGGTGTCGCCAAGATCAAGCTTTGAGGGGTCAAACTTGACTTTGTTCAGGTTATCGCCCGTGTAGTAATCGGTGTACAGCGAGATCTCGAAGTTGTCACGCTGACTGATGTTTTTCAGATACTGGTGTGCGGACTGTGCTATGACAGGCGCATAAACACCGTAGCCCACGCTGCCTTCCATGTAGTAAGGCGAACCCCAGAAGCAGTAGTTGGGGTCAACGTTGATGACGCCGTTGTTGAACGCAGTTTCGGGCATGTAGTAGTTGAGAAGTGTGTTCTTGCTTACGTCGATGCCGTACTGGAAGTAGAGTACCGAAGCCAGCGAAGTTTCCTCGCAGCCAAGCACAGCGGGTTCGCCGCCCAGCCAGCCGTCCTGATTTACAACATTTATTCCGCTGTAAGAATAGTTTCCGAAGTTTGCAGAGGGCACATAGCCTATCTGTGCGCCGTTACTGCCTGGTACGAATATCTTGGTCCAGCCGTTGGAAGGTATGCTTGTCTGTACCACGATATCGCCTGCATTTATCCAGCCAAGCTGTTCCGATGAGGGGTCAGCACTTGCATAAACGGAAGTGCCTGTTATGCATTTCAGCTGACCGTCAGTGATAACTGTTGCGGTAACGTAGTCGCTGTAAACCTTCTTGCCGTCAACTGTCTTGTAAGCACGCACTCTTGCCTCAAAGGCTGTGCGCTGTGCCAGGTTACTGAATTTTAAGCTGGTTTCCTTAGTCTCGCTTGCCTGCCATTCTTCGCCGATCTTTATGGAAGCCTCGTAACCCTCAGCGCCTGTTACAGCGTTCCAGGTCAGGGTAGCACTGTGCATGTCGCTGACATAGTAGTAGCTGCCCAGTGTGGGTGCTGCCAGGTCAGATGCAGGTGCGGGAGTCGGCTCGGGAGTCGGTGTGGGAGTAGGAGCGGGTGTGGGAGTAGGAGCGGGTGTGGGAGTAGGAGCGGGTGTGGGTGTTGGTGTGGGAGTAGGAGCAGGTGTCGGGTCAGCCTTTATCTCGGGCATGGGAACTGCCTGTGTTCCGTTGCCGCCCAGTATCTCAGCCTCCATGCCTGTGCCTTCGCCTACCGAGTTGTAAGGCACCACCTTAAAAGCATACTTGCCGCTGTCAGGGAAGTCAAAGGTGTACTCGTTATTCGGGGTCTCGACCACGAGCTTGGGTCCGCCGCTGCTGTCCTTAGAAGCCATGTCATATATCCTGTAACCCGATGCCAGCTCAACAGCGTTCCACTTTACCAGTGCCTTGCCGTTGTTCATATCCTCAACGGTTATTTTGCCTGTCAGCGTGCCCGGCTTCATTTTCAGCAGATACGACACAGTCTTGCCCGGTTCCTTTGTTTCGGTGCCATCAGCAGCCTTTGAAGTCTTGGAAGGAGTGATCTTTATTGTCAGCTTGCCGTCCTTGAACATGTCGTAGGGGATATCGGCAGAAAGTTCTTTGGTGTTGATGATCGTGGTCTTGTCACCGTTTGAGAACTCCACTTCGTAGCTGTCCATGCCGTCAACGGCATTCCAGGATACCTTCTTAACACCGTTCTGGAGCTCGAATTCAGTGAGCTTGGAGTCGCCCTTTTTATCCTCGTCCTTTTTATCCTCGGACTTTTTCTCGTCCTCTTTCTTATCGTCTTCCTTGTTGTCAGCAGGCTTGTCCTCAGAGACCTTGTTGCCCGAAAGATCGGTATTGCCCTTTACGTAGCCTGCCAGCAGACCCAGGTCTGCCACATTTATCCTGCCGTCGCCGTTCACATCGGCAGCAGCCTGGTTTTTCTCATCGAGCGCTTTTGTGCTCTTTATATGTGCGGCAGTCATGACCACATCGGTTATATTGATGACACTGTCTCCGTTGACATCACCGATACTAACGGCTTTGTCATTGTCAGAAGTAGTTTCCTCATCGGTCGAAGTCTTGTCCGCAGAAACAGCAGTGTCGGTATCCGCAGTTTTATCTGTTTCATCTGCGAACGACACCAGACCTGTGTACCCTGCAGCTATCGCCATCGAGACGATCGCTGCCAGCAGTTTTTTTGCTCTCATTAAAGTTACCTCCGTTTTATATTTCTTCCGTCAAATTCTCCTTGGCAGACACTTTTTAAATGCATTTGCCACAACTTTCAGTATAACACGTTTCAGCTTTACTGTCAAGTGAAGTAACTTCCATAAAAGCGGGCTTTTATTAATTTTTTGTGTATATCCGCCCTGCTAAGCCTCAGTCGGCGCCCGAGAATATCTGCCGCCGCCATTCTTCGGTCAGCCGTTCAAGTCCCCATGCAGCGTTAGCGGGGCTTGTTGAAGGCAGTATCACAGCCGCCCTGCCTGTTTTTGCAAACTGATATTTGTTATAATACCTGCCTGCTGTGCTGCCGTTTGTGAATACCCTCACATCGGGGCAGACCTCAAATATGCGTGCGAGGTCTGCGGGCACGGCATTTTTTATGCTTGCATCGCCCGAACCTATTATGTCGCATTCAGCAATGACGTCCCAAACAGCTATTTGGGAATCCAACAGCAGAGCCTTTTTCTCGCTTACGGTCTGCGGCAGCGGTCTGCCTGTAAGTGCAGCTGTTACCGCCCAGAACCTGTTCCTCGGATGACCGTAGTAAAAGCCTGTTTCCCGTGACTTTACCGACGGCAGGCTGCCGAGTATCAGCACACGGCTTCGTTCATCGAACACAGGTTCAAACTCATGCACCACATGTGTGTATCCGCTCATAATATCACCTCACTAATATAGTATCATATCCCGCCCGAAAAGTAAACCCGCAGGCAAAAAAAGCCGCAGCACCCGTGATGCTGCGGCTTTCTGTTACGGCATGTTTCGGTATCAGCCTGTCTGCGCCCTTTGTTCCTTTTTCTTTTTCTCGGTGCGCACATAGTCGTCCTTCGTGAACACCAGTCTTACGTCCTTATCCATGTATTCATTTGCCTGTGTTGCCTTGTGTACAGGCTTCATGCTGCCCTTTGCGGCGAAAAATACTATCAGCCCCACTATAAGTGCAGCTATCAGTGCAACGGCTATGCCCTTAGTCAGCAGGAAAAGCAGCGCACCTGCAACGATGGCAGCTATGCCTGTCATTATGCCGAGTTTTGTGTAGTCAACAGGCAGGTCGCCCGTGAATGTGCCCGTCTGACCGTTCATCGCAAAGTTCCACTGCTTGCCGTTCCACGAAGTTGTCAGGTACCATACAGGCAGCATTGCGTACTTCTTCTTGGTATAGTTTACCTTGTAGTCGCCCCGCTTCTCGGTGACTTCATCGTGCTTGACGGTCGCTTTCGTTTTTTGCTTTGCAGTGTTTACAACTCTCTTTTCTGCACGTTCAAGGTCATCGTCGCCCTCAACATCGAACCTCTCAGCCAAAAATCCTGGCATGTATGTCATCGAGAAGGGTTTCAGCTGAGTGAAATTGAAAGGTTCCACCGAGTCCATGATGTCATCGGGCATGCGCTTTGATGCGTCGGCAGGTACGTTTTCAAAGGATATCGTACCTCTGCGCTGAGCCTTGTATATCTTGCGTATTATCTCGGTATCGTTCTCGGTCTTGTCAGCAGCCTCAAACTCAGCGTCGATGTTTACCGAACCGTCATACAGCCAGAAAGGCACATACACGCCCTGTATCTCCTCGACCCTGCTGCCGCTGATAAAGTCCTTAGGTATCAGCTTGCGCTTTTCGTAATAGCCCTTGTACTTTTCCATCGCCTGTTCCTTTGTGAATGCAAAGGGTATTACAAAGTCAGGCTTTGCAGCACCCGAAAACTGCGCTTCTATAACTGTCGTGTTGTCGCAGTAGGGGCAGCGTGTGGCTGCTGTCGTCTCATCGCAGATTATCTCGGCACCGCAGGTGTTGCAGCTGTATGCCCTCATGTTGTCAGCAAGGTCGCCCCAGTCGTCACCCGAACCTTTCAGTTCCTCTTCTTCGTTCTGCTGCCTGAAAAACTCCTCTGCTTCCTCCTGCGTGAATACCGAATCGCAGAATATACATTTCATTTTGCCCACCTGCGGGTCGAACTGCATAGTTCCTCCGCAATTGGGGCATACCAACTGTGTAGATGTTCCTGCCATTGTTTTTCCTCCTGTTTATCTTTATTGTGACTATTCTTCAGCCGCCAGCTTTTCGTATTCGTCCTTTACAAAGTCAGCATGGTCGTCAGCAAGGCTGTCTATCGTGGCTTTCAGTCCGTCAAACTTGCCGGCGCAGTTTACCTTTATAACGCCTACCGCCGCTGTCCTTGAGATCCAGTTGGCGTCGGGGTCTTTGATGATGTCTTCCATCGTGGTGTAAAGGTCATCTGTATCGAAGTATGCTGCTTTTTCCTTCCATGCGTCATACTTGTCTGCTGCCACTGTTTTCAGCTGACCCACCGCCGAGAAGTTTGGTATGTCGCTGCTGCGTGGGGTCTGCTTGAAATATTCCATCGTGACATTGTAGGCTTCCTCGTTGGTGTCCTCCATGAACGGGTAATCCCACCATAAGTCACACAAGCCACGTACAGCGTCCGAATGGAACTGCGCCTGTTCGGGGTCCATCAGTATCTCTTTCAGCACGGGGATAACGGTCGGGTCGTTTATGCCGCCCGCATAAGCGCAGGCTGTCTTTTTGACGTCAACGTTCTCATCGTTCATCAGCGCTATCAGCTTTTCGGCGCAGCCTTCAACGCCCTCGGACCAAGCCGATCCGCAGGAAAGTGCAGCTTTCAGTCTCAGCTTCGGGTTGTCGGACTCTGCCATCCTGAAAGCGAAGTCCCTTATGGCGTCATCGGTCTTCTGTTCGTTGGAAAGTGCTGTTATGGCGCAGTACAGCACATAGGGGTCTTCCTCTGTCTCAAGCAGTGCCTTCGCCCTGTCGAGATTGGCATCGGATACGCCGAACATCGAGGACATGAGACTCATGCCGTAGCCCCTCAGCTGCGGGTATTCGCTCTCCAGCAGCCTGTCTATGTATTCTTTGGCATCGGGTCTTGCCTTTGTGGGTATGCTTCTCAGAGCTTCACCCGTCACATTCTCTGCCAGGACCATGTTGTGCATATCTTCGGGGTCATCAACTATGTCCACGTATGCGTATGTCGATATCAGCCAGTAATACTCGTCCGCAGTCACAGCCTCCATATTCTTGATGGCTGCCTTCTCTATCAGTCCCTCTGCGGTAAGCCCCTCGTATTCCTCCTTCGTAAGCCCCGGCACTATGCTGTCCTCGGCAGGCGGTGCTTCGGTGGTCGTCTCGGGCGCCTGCGTTTCTGCGGGCGCTTCTGTTTCAGCAGGCTTTTCCTCCTCTGCGGGACTGTTATTCCCCGATTTTTCGTCTGCTTTGGCAGCGGTAGTTTCGGCAGACTTGCTTTGTGCTTCGGTATCTGTGCCGCTTGTTCCTCCGCATGCAGCCATTGTCAGGCACATCAGCAGTGCCATCGTCAGTGCAGCTGTTTTCTTCATCTGTGTCCACTCCTTTCATTAACATAGTTATTTGTTTGCCGCATTTGTTTTTAACATATCGTCCTGCTTATATCATATCATATAACAGCACTTTTGAAAACGCCCAAAAGGGAAGTTTACCTGTAAAATTTATCCTGCTGTCTTTGTGGATTTTCCACAATGCAGCCAACTGTGTGCAGTCTTGAAAAGTTGACTTCGGGAAACGCTGTATATCCCGAAAATAGGGCGTTACAACAATATCTTAAACATTGTGTGAATAAACACAAAATAACGCAGTATACAGGCAGGAAATTTTAGTCAAGGCTACAAAGATTGCTTGAAAACACCGAAAATAGGCGTGTTTTATTTGACAAAGGCTATGTTATGGGTTATAATATCATCATAAAATTACTCGTGCCTGATGGTGCGCAGGATAATAATGAAAAATGGAGGTAGTTATCATGAAGAAGGCTGAACTGCTCGCTGCTATCGCTGAAAAGAACGGCAGCACCAAGAAGAATGCTGAAGCAGCTCTCGATGCTGTTATAAGCACTATCACTGAAGCTCTGGAGAAGGGCGAAAAGGTGGCTATACCCGGTTTTGGTACTTTTGAGGTAAGAGACCGTGCTGCCAAGAAGTCCATCAACCCCGCAACTAAGGAGCCCATAGATGTTCCTGCCAAGAAGGTACCCGCTTTCAAGGCTGCTAAGGCTCTCAAGGACGCTGTTGACAAGAAGTGATCTGCCGCAGCGCAATAAATATCATATAGAAAAAGGAGATCATGGAAATGGCAAACACAAAGAAGGCTGCTGAGAAGGCAGCAGAGGTAGCAACCGAAGTTAAGGAAGTCGCTAAGGAGACTGCCGCAAAGACAAAGGCTGCCGCTAAGGATACCGCTGCTAAGGCTAAGAAGACAGCTACAAAGGCTGCTGCAAAGACCAAGGCTGCTGTTGAGAAGGCTACCGAGAAGGACGTTGTTTTCGTTGAGTTCGCTGACAAGCAGATCGACGTTGCCGCTCTGGTAGAGGCTGCTAAGGCTGATTACAAGAACAAGGGCCACAGAGCACCTAAGGCTGTAAAGCTGTATATCAAGCCTGAGGAGGGTGTGGCTTATTACACCGTCAACGATAAGGGCGATGCTGACCAGAAGGTCGAGCTGTAATTTTTCAGCTTTGCCAGACGTTGGTCGGTAAAGACTTTTTTGAAGTCGTATTTACGCAGCGTTTAGTATAAGACCGCTCCATTATGCGGGGCGGTCTTTTTTAATGTTTTA